>CAZTBE010000014.1:0-22441 GCA_964611745.1 uncultured Methanosarcinales archaeon
TTTTATCCATGCCAAGCCATTTTTTTGATGTCAGGAAATCAAAACCCCATGAAATTGCTTCTTTTTTCCAGTAATCCCCTAAAGACCAGTTTCCAAGCATCTCAAAAAATGTTAAATGGCTAGGGTCTCCTACTTCATCTATATCACCTGTTCTGATGCATTTCTGAACATCAACTAATCTTTTACCAGCAGGATGAGGCTCTCCCATTATATAAGGCACTAAAGGATGCATTCCTGCTGTTGTAAATAAAACAGTGGGGTCATGTTCAGGAATCAAAGAAGCAGAATTGATTAATTTATGCTGTTTTTCCTTAAAAAATTCAAAATATTTTTTCTTTAAATCTTTAGCTTTCATAGTTCAAATAAGAATGAGTTTATTTAAAAAGTTTGCTTAAAGATGTGTTGTATAAATAAATAATGCCTGCATAGAAAATCTATTTTTCCTTCTCATATTTATCTTTCCTTATATGGTCATCTAAAATGCTGTATGTATCGTATTTGGTCTCTTCATCATAAATAATGCCTTCAAGCCTTGCTTCAAGGTCTATTAGCCTAATATTTTCTTCCCAAAGGTTTATTCCCCAGCGCCTTGCTTCATGGGCAAATGCCCTGCCAAGGCCCACTCCGTAGGGGAATGCTCCCCTAAAATCTGCCCCTCTAAGGTTTGTTCCCTCAAGATCCGCCCAATAAAGGTTTGTTTCTCTAAGGCTTGCACCCCAAAGGTCAGCCCCTCTAAGATTTGCTCCGTAAAGGTTTGCTCCCTTAAGGTCTGCCCCTGCAAGATTTGCTTTGTAAAGATCTGCCCCAGGCCTTAGTTCATAGCCATTCACTTTTCTAATATTATGTCCAGTCAGCGTTTGGTAACCAAACATTAACAAATCTCCTAATATGCCCATTTTGGTTTTTTCATTAACCCATATATTTAAAGTTGGATATAATATGCTCCCAACAGATATAATACCTTTTTGGTTATTTATGGGGGATATGTTCTGGATTTAGATTATTCAGAATTTCTTATTTAATTTATTAATCAATATATTAATGTTTTGAAAAAATATTTAAAGACCAAATCCAAAGATATTCTAAAAAAGGTGATAATATGGCAGGATATAACTTTGGACCTTCAATAGGTCTTGGACCACATTTTTCTTATCCTTATTGTTTTTGTTTTTTTTGTTTTTACTTTATCTATTGGAATTCAAATTTATCCCTCTTTTTTACCAAAAAGGTAAAATGCTCCCAACGGGATTCGAACCCGTGTCTCAGCCTGTTTCCGGCCAGTTGCGAGCGAATAGCGAGCACGTGGGACTTGCCGAAGGCAATGTCGCACCTTGCGTGTCGACCGCGCGTAACCAGTCGCGAGAAGGCCGAATGATTGGCCGGGTTGTGCAATTCCTTTGAATCTCTACACTATGGGAGCACAAAAAAATAAGTGGGCCCGGGGAGATTTGAACTCCTGACCTCCGGCTGGCTTAGAGAACTTTTGGATTTCTTGTTTTGTACCCAAAAACTTCGTATAAGACTTACGCATTTAGAAGAAATTTCTTCTAAAAACGGCGCTCTAACCAGGCTGAGCTACGGGCCCATGAACTATAGCTTGTTATAATCCAGAATTCAACTTAATATTTAAAAGTTTCTCAATAATGAAGAAATAGCAACAATAAACTTACTTATCATCAAAATCTCCCATTCTGTCTGGGTAATTTACAAAATCAAATCTGCTGAAGAAATTGTCATAATCCATTTCTGCCAAATATTTTCTCATAGATATTTTAATCATCCCCAAAATATTTTCCATTTATTGTATTTTTTATTAGCAGTAGATTATAGAAAGAGAAAGGTTTATATAAAAGTTCCGCCAAGTTATTGGCTTAATAAGCCAAATTTAATCAAATATTCAACAAATAATGGCTTATTTAGGCCAAATCAAGATGGAATTTGACAAACAGGAAAAATTAATAATCAAGGCATTAATCAAAGATCCAAGAATGTCAGATAATGACATAGGAAAATTGACAAAAGTGCCTATAAGGACAGTAAACAGAAAAAGGAGAAAACTAGAACAAAATAATCAAATAAGTTATTATGTATCAACAAATCCAAATTCTAAAGCAAGACACCTTTATTTAATTAAATTCGTAATGGGGGTAACCAAAAAAAAATTAATAAATGACCTCAAAAAAGAGCCTAGAATAAAAACATTGTTCACAGAAATGATTTATGAATCCCATTATGCAGAAATAGATGGGCATACTTCAATAATTATGATGGTTGAAGGCAAATCAGATGATGAAGTATCTGAAAATTTTAATGGAAGGATACTGCCATTAATGTTAAGGAATCATGGAAACAATTCTATTATGGAAATAACAACTATCAGGATTAGTGATACTATAAGATTGCTTCATAATTATCTTCCTTACATAAATATGGAATGTGGAAAACTTGCAGCTAATTGGCAGCTTGAATCGATATATTTAGATGATTAAGGCACTTTTTATTTTTGATGTTTGTCTTTTAGTTTCTCATCATCCGGGTCATTTATGAAACCACGGCAATTTTTGGATAAACAGCGGCATTCCTCTAACTCATCAGCATCAAAGCAATAATCATAGGAAAGCTCTTCTCCTTCTGCAATATCCCTTTCAGCAATAACCCAGATATGGTCATCAATAATGTCAATATATGTATTTGGGTCGCAGGAATGGTTTATTAATCTGGCCTCATTGCTATTTACATTGCCGTCAATATCATATTCATCATTTAAAATAAAGATATAAGTAAGTTTCTCATCCATCTCAGATCTTCTATCCCCTTCCTTGCTTGATATTTTCTTTCCTTTATACTCAATGATTTTTTGGTCTTCTTTTATAGGTTCGTCTGCAAAGACTCCCATCCCATGAATTCCTGATTTTTTAACCATTAATTTGGGTAATATTGTTTCGCTGATGTTATCCATTTTAAAGAGAAATCATATTTTAATTTTTTATTTAAATATTTTTCTTTTTGAATTAATTCTAAAAATGAATGCGGCAGCCGAGATTCGAACTCGGGTCTCAGCCTTGGCAAGGCCGAATCTTTTGTAGAACCCTTTTCCTAACAGGTTTAACCACTGGACTACTGCCGCAGTGAATTTAAATTGATGATAATCAATTTAGGTTTTTCCAAAATAAAAATGGTGGGCCCGACCAGACTTTCAGCAGCTTTTTGCATGAGCAAAACAGCCGTTTTGAACTGGTGACCTACTCGGTGTAAACGAGTTATCATACCGGGCTAGACCACGGGCCCCTGAATTACAAATGAGCTTGCTCATTTGCCGCTTGCTACAAATAGAAATTTTGACTATATAAAAATGTTTTGATACAAATAATTCACAATTTCAGTAATAAATGATATTTAATCCCGCAACAATGCCAGCGGGTTCTTCTCGTTGTGTATACCCTATGTTGCCGAGCCACCGCCCGCGACGAGCGAATTGGCAAGCGACACGCTCGCTTGCTCGCGTGCAATTCGAGTTCGCTCGCAATTCACGAGGCCTAAAGTTCCAACAAATAATTACAATAATAAAAAATAATGCATCAAATAATAATTTAAATAATAAACAAATAATCAAATAACTGCTTTTGCATTAAATTTAAATACAACCATTCCATAAGGATAACTAAATGGACAGCCACGAAAGAATATTCCAGATCTTGTATAGCCAGGATGAAGTTACCTGGCAGACTCTGCTTTATGAATTGGTTAAAAAAGAGCAGATGAATCCCTGGGATGTAAATATAAGCCTGCTTACAAAGAAATATCTTGAAACAATAAAAAAGCTAAAAGAGCTTGATTTCAGGATCTCTGGAAAAGTTCTGCTTGCTGCCGCTATTCTATTGAAATTAAAATCAAACAGGTTATTAAATGAGGATTTATCAGAGCTGGACAGGCTGCTTACAGAATCAGAAGAAGAACTGACAGATGAACTTAACCTGGAAGAGCCTCAAAGGCCTGGTGAGGAAAAACATCCTTTAATACCAAGAACACCGCAGCCAAGAAAAAGAAAAGTCTCTGTTTTTGATTTAGTTAAAGCTCTGGAAAAAGCTCTTGAAGTAAAGCAAAGGCGCGTCATGAATTCAATCCCTCCAATGGATCTCAAGATACCTAAAAAAAAGAGAGACATAACACAAATAATAAGGGAAGTTTACTCTAAAATAATGTCATTTTTTAATATTAATCAGCAGGATAAGCTTACATTCAGCCAGCTTGTTCCTTCTAAAACAAAAGAAGACAAGATTTATACATTTATCCCCCTACTACACTTAACAACCCAAAGAAAGGTTAATCTAGACCAAAAAGAGCATTTTGGAGAGATAGAGATAATGATTAATACCCAAAAAGAGGTTGATGAGGAGATTGGGGCTGAAGGTTAACTAATATCCAAAGTTTTTTAAACAAAAACATAGTTCTTTTAGCCATAAGTTAGAGGCAAAATGCAGGGAGAACTTAAGGTAATATCAGGTACAGCAAACAGAAGTCTAGCTGAAGAAGTAGCTAAAAATCTAAAAGTTAAGCTTACTCCAGTAGATATACATAAATTCACTGATGGAGAGATATATGTCAGGATTCTTGAGAGTGTAAGAGGTTCTGATATTTATATCATTCAGCCAACAAGCCCTGATGCAAACCTAAACCTGATGGAACTTTTAATCACTGTAGATGCTTTAAAGAGGTCTTCCCCGCAAAGGATTACAGCAGTCATACCTTATTTTGGATACTCCAGGCAGGACAGGAAAGCTAAACCTCGTGAGCCGATAAGCGCAAAGCTAGTGGCTAAAATGATAGAATCTGCAGGTGTAAACAGGGTCATGGCATTCGAGCTGCATGTTGACCAACTCCAGGGATTTTTTGATATTCCATCTGATAATTTAGATTTAAGGCCTGTATATGCCGAACAGATATTGAAAAAAAAGCTTAAAGATATTGTTATTGTTGCTCCTGATGTAGGGAGCGCTAAAAGGGCAAGAACATTGGCAGAAGTACTGCATGCTCCAATAGCGATAATAGATAAAAGAAGGGATGAAAAAGGCATTGTCAAAGTAGAGCATGTTATTGGAGATGTCAAGAACAAAACATCTATCTTAGTGGATGATATATTAGATACAGCAGGCACAATTACAGAAGCTGCTTCTATCCTGAAAAAACACGGCGCAAAAGATATTTATGTCTTAGCAACCCATCCTATCCTTTCAGGGCCTGCAATAAAAAGGCTGCAAAAATCTCAGATAAAGGAGATTTTAGTTACAAATACTATAGAACTCAAAAAAGAGAAGAAAATCAAAAAAATAAAAGTAATTTCCATAGCGCCCCTGCTGGCAGAAACCATAAAAAGGCAGCATGGAGGTATACCTATGGGTGTCGTTTATGAGGAATTATATAAAAAAGTAAAGAAGTTGATATAAATGACAGCAAAAGAAGAAAACCTGCAAAAGCTTTACCTGGAATTTCAGATGCTGGATCAAAGCATAAAGCAGCTTGAAAAGCAGAACACAGCATTAAACAACCAGCTTATGGAGCTTATGGCAACAAACCAGAGCCTGGAAGATATGAAAAAAATAAACAATGGAACTGAAATTTTAATGCCCCTAAGCGGAGGGATTTATGCAAAAGCAGAGCTTAAAGACAGCAAAAACCTTATTGTGAATGTAGGCTCTAACATAACTGTAACCAAAGATGTGGATTCCACTAAAAAACTGATAGAAACCCAAATTGATGAAATCCAGAAGCTCCAGAAAAATCTTGTAATCCAGTTGCAGGAAGAAACTACAAAAGGAGCCTTGCTTGAGCAGGAAATAAACCAGATTGCTTCTGAAATTCAAAAATAATATAAGCTGTGCCTAATTTAGGGGAGGCGGGTGGGCAGAATAAGCCAATGATTGTTACTAAAATGCCTGCATTTTTTATTTAAAAAATGCCCATTTTGACTGAAGTCCGCTCTGGCACAGCTTAAAAACAATAAATAATAGGTATTAACCATGTTCAAATTTTTAAAAGACAAGTTAAAAGGAGCTATCTCTAAGTTCTCTAAAAGTGTAGAAGAAGAAGCCAAGGTAGAGGAGCCTATTAAAGAGGAAAAAGTCCTTGAAGAAGAAAAAGAGATAATTAAAGAAGAAGAAAAACTAGGGGTAGAAAAGCCTAAAGAGTCTCCTATAGAGCAGGAAGTTGAAGAAGAAGTTAAAGAAGAGGAAGAAAAGAAGCTCGAAAAAGAAAGGATAGAAAAGGAAAAAGAGTTAGAGAAAGTTGAGCAGCCAGAGAAAAAAGGCTTTTTCAGCAAATTAAAAGAAAAGATAATCACTACAAAAATATCATACGAAAAATTTGAAAATCTGTTTTCTGGCCTGGAATTGACATTGATGGAAAATAATGTTGCTGTGGAAGTTATTGAAAAGATAAAATCTGACCTTACTAAAAACTTAGTTGAGCAGCCAATAAAAAGGACAAAAATAGAGGAAATGATTAGGGAATCATTAAAAAATTCTATAGATGACTTATTCAAGGTAGAGGAAGTAAATCTATTGAAAAAGATAAAATATGAGGAAAAGCCGTTTGTTATAGCTTTTTTCGGAATAAATGGCTCTGGAAAAACCACAACCATAGCAAAAATTGCAGATTTATTGAAGAAAAACAAAATTTCCTGCGTACTTGCAGCCTCTGATACTTTTCGTGCAGCCTCTATTGAACAGCTGCAGATTCATGCAGATAAATTAGGAATCAAGCTGATAAAGCATGATTATGGCTCTGATCCAGCTGCAGTTGCTTTTGATGCAGTTAAGCATGCAAAAGCAAAAAAAATTGATGTTGTCTTGATTGACACAGCTGGTAGACTGCATAATCAGGCTAATCTGATGGAAGAATTAAAGAAAATTGTAAAAGTGGCAAAACCAAATTTAAAATTATTTGTTGGAGAAAGCATAGCAGGCAATGACTGCATAGAGCAGGCCCAGAAATTCAACGAAATTATCGGTATAGATGGCATAATATTGACAAAAGCAGATGTTGATGAAAAAGGCGGAGCAGCTATTTCTGTAAGCTACATAACAAAAAAACCTATAATTTATTTAGGCGTTGGCCAAGAACATTCTGATTTAAAAGAATTCGAGCCTAATACTATCATAGAGAGTTTAGGATTGGACACATAAATAAGAAACTTTTTAAACTTACAAATAAATATTTAAAATTAGTTCAAAATGGCAAAGGGTGCAAAAAATAAAGCTAATAATGAAATAGATTTTGGTACAGCATTTAAGTATCCATTTAATAGGCCTATTGGGTTATTGAATATATTCTGGATTTTAGTTCCTATAATAGGATGGTTTGCTTTAATGGGCTACAGTATCAGGATTATAAAGAATTTTGTCAAAGGAGATTTCAAAGAACTGCCATTATTTAATTTTAGCCAAGATTTTAATCTGGGTTTTTTCATGTTTCTTAAGATGATCCCATTCATAATAGTGATTGCTACTGTAAATTTTGTTCTTGCACTCATACCATTTGTAGGATTTTTAGCGAACCTTTTTATCAGTTTATTTATAGTTCCCATACTTTTTATAAATTTTTTTGTCAAAGAAACAATACAATCTTATTTTGAGTTCAACATAATCAAGCATGTTTTTGATAATTTTGGAGACTATATTATTGTTATTCTAAAAAGCCTTGTCTTGGGAATTATTTTTCTGATACTTATTATAGTTTTAGTTGGTATTCCTGCAGGCTCCTTTACAAAAAATATATTTTTTGCAGATTTCTATAGAAGACATATCAGATAGATTTTACTCAACCTCTCCGTCCAAATAGATCCTCTTATGTAACTTAAGTCCAGGACAAAACTATGATGATTTAAAAGAATTTGATTCTAATTTAGTTGTTGAAGGGTTAGGTCTTTGATATTAAATATAAAATATACCCTCACAAAAAAGACTAGTTCTTAACAAGAAAGAAGTATTAAGAATTAAATCTCTTTTTAACAAAATGCTCTTTTCTTGCTTCTGCCACTGCAGCGCTCATACCTGCAGCAGAAACTTGCCTTAAAATACTAATTAATTTTTTACCTTCGGAAACAATTTCCCTGCCTTTTGCAAGATTGTATTTAGGCCATGCATCCTTATGAAGATAATTCATAATTGTATACTGGTATGATTGATGTATTACAGCATTTTGATTCATTATCCTTTTTTGATCAGCACTTAGGTCATTTTGAATCATTTTTAGAAACTTAAATGATTTTTCAAGTGTATCCTCGGCTTCTTCCAAAACTTTCATCATTATTCTTTCAATATCTGTTTTAAGATTTTTAAGGGTGTCATCCATTTTTTCCAGTTTAATAACAAAATCCAGCAGATATCCTATAAAATTTTGTTTTATGGCCCTATCATCTACCTGTTTTCTGAGTATATCACCTGACTTTCTAAAAGACGTTATTTCAGCAATTAATTGAGGTAGTTCATTTTTCTCTTTCCTCTCTAATCTTCTTTTTCTTACAAAACGAGAAAAATATCCCACTGCATAGCTTTTTCCGGTTGACATTCTTTTAACCTTTGAGTAATCTTTTCCTAATTGCTTAATTAAATCCTTTGATGCAATATCAAACTCTCTTTCAAATTTGTCCAAAGCAGATTTTGAAAAGTACAATTTTGTGGGATTTTGTTCAACAATCAGTTCTACAGCTAACACAATATCTTGAAAGGACACTAATCCACTATAATGGTCTGCTTGTGCAGTAACCATTGTTTCCAGTATAAGATTAAACAACTCATGGTATGATACAAGAAGATTATTATAATCAGCTACAAATGCGGTAGTTAACTATTTCAATGCAGCATCCATTTCTTCGGGTTTCTTTATGTATTTTCTTTGTATTTTAGCTATTGCTCTTTCAGTATAGTTTCTATCCATGTTCTTCTTTAGCAGAGAGAAAGTAGAATCCTCTCCCTTCATTTTAGTGTACTCATCAAATAGAATTCTTCCGGCATAACTTCCTGATTGGTAGGCTGGAAGTCTGCTTAAAACTATTGCTGCTCTTCGAGCAAACCTAATCATATTTCTTGCACCCATTATTGGGTTGCCGGGGCTTTTAATCAGCCTTCTTACTGGTAATATCCTCACCATTCTTAAAATAATTATAAAACCTATATATAAATTTATCTAATTAAACGTAAATCTAACTGTGGATTTGAAACTCAAAAATGATAAAAATAGATTAAGTAAAAATCCCAATCACAGCGAAGCTGTGGGGTATTAGTTTGAAATGCATAGTATTTCTAACTCTTAGAAATCTTTGATTTCAAAGAAACCCAATTTCCGCTGAATAACATTCACTCAAACTCAACTTCCCCATCCAGATAAACCCCTTTATGCAGCTTTACAGGCCTCCAGTTATCTATAATTAACTCTGATTTTAACCACTTAGATAATTCTTCCGGATTTCCAATTGTAGCAGATAAACCAATAATCTGTACTTTCTTGAGCAGCTGCCTTAATATTGTGATTAATATTTCTAAAGTTGGGCCTCTTCCAGGATCATTCAATAGATGTATTTCATCAACAATTATTGTTGACACTAAACTCAACCATGGAGCATGATGCCTTATCAAGCTGTCAAGTTTCTCTGATGTTGTAATGATTAAATCATAATCAACCAAATAAGAATCTGAACTGTCTTTATCTCCAATAGACAAAGCAATTTTAGCGACATTATCATATCTTTTCTTAAAATCCTTATATTTTTCAGAAGCAAGAGCCTTCAAGGGCACAATATAAATTGCCTTTCCATTACCTCCTATTATTGACTTCAAAGCCGCCAGCTCGGCTATTAAAGTTTTACCGGAAGCTGTTGGAGTGCAAACAAGCAAATTTTTCCTATCTAAAAGCCCTTTTTCCACAGCTTTTGCCTGCGCCGGCCTTAGCTCTTTAATTTCTTTTTTGAGTATATTATATAATTCCAATGGTATCTTATTTTCTATTAATTTTAATTCCATAATAAATGATATTTTAAGTTAATTTTTAAATATTGTGAAAGTTGTCTCTGTAGATTAAATGAAATTGCACAAACAAAACCTTTAAATAAGTATATTTTGATAACATCATAATATGGGAATAATAAGAAAAGATTATATTCTTGACAGATGGGTCTATTACGCTACTGAAAGGAAAAAAAGACCTAAGGAGTTTAAGGAAGATGAAGTAAAAGAGACCAGCAGCTCAAAAACATGCTTTTTCTGCCCTGGAAATGAACATCTTACACCTCCGGAAATTGGCCGTGTAGAGCATAAAAACACCTGGAAGATAAGGTGGTTCCCGAACAAATTTCCTGCTGTTGAACTAAAAGGAAATGCAAAAATAAAAAAGAATAAGATTCTCATGGAAGGGAAAAACTATGGAGCTCATGAGGTAATAGCAGAAACAACAGACCATAAAAAACAGCTTGCAGATTTAAGTGTAGAGCATATAAAAGAGATTTTTGAAGTATACATATTAAGAATAAAGGCCCTCTCAAAGCTCAAGGGAACAAAGTATGTAACTATCTTCAAGAATAAAGGGCCCCAGGCAGGAACTTCCTTAGTGCATGCGCATACACAAGTAGCTACCCTTCCCGTGCTGCCAGAGGATGTGATGAATGAAGTCAAAGCTGTAAAAAAGTCAAAAAAATGTCCGTATTGCAATATAATAAAATTAGAATCAAAAAGCAAAAGAAAAATAATAGAAAATAAAAGCATAATTGCATTTGCGCCATTTGCATCAAGGTTCAATTTTGAGGCATGGCTCTTTCCAAAAAGGCATGTTAAAAGCATAACAGCTATGTATGACGATGAGTTATATGACATGGCATTAGCACTAAAAAAAATTCTCTTAAAATTAAAGAAATTAAACGCATCATACAATTTTTTCCTGCATTATGCTCCACAAGGAGAAAATTTACATTTCCATATTGAGATAACACCCAGAATTGCAAAATGGGGTGGTTTTGAGCTTTCAACAGGCGCAATAATAAATTCTGTAATGCCGGAAGATGCTGCAAAGTTCTACAGAAGCAAATAAAAAATGCAAAATATTATTGGGGTTGATTTAGGAGGTACAAATATAAAAACAGGATTAATTACTTTGAAAGGCAAAATAATTAAAAAATACGAAACAAAAACAGAAGCAAAAAAAGGGACTAAAACAGTAATAAACAACATCATTTCTTCAATAAAACACGTTCAGCAGGGAAAAATATTAGGCATAGGTATTGGAAGCCCTGGCCCATTAGATCACAAAATAGGCACAATTACAAATCCTGTAAACCTTCCATTCAAAAACACTCCATTAAGAAAAATAATACAAAATAAATTCAAAACAAATACTTTCTTAGATAACGATGCAAATTGCTTTGCATTAGCTGAAGCAGTTTTTGGACAGGGAAAAAAATATGAAAATGTCGTTGGAATCACCTTGGGAACTGGTTTAGGTGGTGGATTTGTAATAAACAAAAAAATCTACCATGGAAGAAACAATGCAGCAGAATTAGGCCACATTACAATAAAATATGACGGCCCTAAAAGCAGGTGCAAAAATAATGGCTGCATAGAAACACATGCAGCAGCAAGAGGAATTACAAGACTATATGGCCAAAGCAATCCTTCTTCCATATATATGCTGGCAACAAAAGGCAATAAAAAAGCAATAAACACATTTAAAGACATGGGTCATTATTTAGGCATAGGCTTAACAAATATAATTTACACCATTGACCCCAACATAATTATTATCGGTGGAAAAATTTCAAATTCATGGAAATTATTTTCCAAAACAATGAACAAAACAATCAAACAAAGATATTTCAGCAAACCTCCAAAGATAGTTAAGTCAAATCTAAAAGATGCTGGAATTTTAGGAGCAGCAGCTTTAGTGTTAGAAAAATAATTATTTCTTAGCCTTGCCCTGTGCCGCAACAACTTCCATTTTCTTCTCTATTTCTTTGGGATCACCTAGAAAGTAATGTTTTACAGCTTTAAAATTTTCATCTAACTCATAAACAAGAGGGATTCCAGTAGGTATGTTAAAATGAACGATCCCTTCATTAGATATATTGTCAATAATTTTTACCAATGCTCTTAAGCTATTGCCGCTTGCAGAGACTAAAACCTTTTTACCAGACTTCAATTCTGGTTTGATTGTATTTTTCCAGTACGGTAAAACCCTAACAATAGTATCCTTTAACGATTCTGTCAGAGGGATATCCTTCTCATTCAAGCCCTTATATTTCGGATCATTTCCAGAGTATCTCTCATCGTCTTTTGTCAATGCTGGTGGCCTTATATCATAGCTTCTGCGCCATTTTAAAACCTGTTCCTCTCCAAACTTTTCTGCCATCTCAGCTTTATTTAAGCCCTGTAACGCTCCATAGTGCCTCTCATTTAAGCGCCAGGATTCATGCACTGGTATATCTAAATTCATCTCTTTAAGAACTATTTTAGTTGTTTTAGTCGCTCTTTTCAGCACATTTGTAAAAACAACATCAAAATCATAACCTTCTTTTTTCAATACTTTTCCAGAGTCTTTTGCTTCTTTAACACCCTTTTCTGTCAACGGAACATCAGTCCAACCAGTAAATCTATTCTCTTTATTCCAGGTGCTTTCTCCGTGCCTTAGAAGTGCAAGTTTTATCATCATGACCATTTATTTACAATTTAGCAAACCCTACTTTCTTACCTAATTCTTTCTCAATCCTTAATAACCTATTATATTTTACAGTTCTCTCTGACCTAGCAGGAGCTCCAAACTTTGATTGGTTAGCATTCAAGCCAACAACTAAATCAGCTATAAAAGAATCTTCTGTCTCTCCGCTTCTATGGCTTACAACAACATTCCATTTATTTTTGAAAGCAAGCTCTGCTGCATCTATTGCCTCTGTTACAGTTCCTATTTGGTTTACTTTCAATAATAAAGCATTGCATGCCTTTTCCTCAACTGCTTCCTCAATTCTTTTAACATTTGTAACCAGTAAATCATCCCCTACTATTTGTATTTTTTTGCCTAACTCCTTGTTCAGCTTTTTCCATCCATTCCAATGATCCTCTGCCATGCCGTCTTCTATTGAAATTATCTTGTATTTTTTAACCAGATTTTTGTAGAAATCCACTAATTCTCCAGGACTATAGTTTTTACCCTTAATTTTATAATAATCAGAATAAAAAAATTCTGAGGCTGCACAGTCTAAAGCCATAAAAATCTTATTTTTATAGCCGATATTATTTATTGCCTGGTCAATCAGATTTAATCTTTCCTCGACATTATCGATCTTTGGAACAAAACCACCTTCATCTCCAAGCAAAGTTCCTTGAGATCCGAATTTTTGCTTTAGCAACTTACTCAATTCATGATAAACCTCAACACCAGCCCTTAAAGCCTCGCTAAAACTTTTAAATTTGACTGGTATAATCATATGCTCCTGAATGTCATTTTCTATTCCTGCATGCTTTCCTCCGTTCATGATATTCAATTGCGGTATCGGCAATGAAAATTTTTTAGATTTTATATTTGAAATATCTTTAATATGCTGGAACAAAGGAATATTTTTTTCTATTGCAGCTGCTTTACATGCAGCCATTGAAACTCCTAAAATCGCATTTCCACCTAATTTTAACTTGTTTTCAGTCCCATCTAATTTAATCATCAACTTATCTATTTTCTTTTGATTTTCACAGTTTAATCCAATAACTTTCTTAGAAATAATCTTATTGACATTGTCCACTGCCTTTAAGACGCCTTTTCCGTTATATCTTGATTTATCTCCATCCCTCAACTCTAAAGCCTCATGGCTTCCGGTACTTGCACCGCTAGGAACAATAGCACTCGCACTTGTTTTCTCAGTAACAACCTCTACCTCAACAGTAGGATTACCCCTGGAATCAAGAACTTCTCTTGCCACAACTTTTTTTATTTTGGACAAAATATCACCTTATTCAGAATTAGGATAGATTATTTATAAATATTTTGGATATAGCAGTTGTGAACTATAGAGAAATTCCACGAAGTGGTATCTAACCTATATAATCAACGCCTTCACCAAGCTTGCCTTTTAATTTCTTTAAAGCAGTTTGTTTCGATATCTCGCTCATTTGTTCTGTTTTATACAGCAGATCAGACTCTATCTCTTTTATTTCTTTATGTAATCTGCCCATATTTATGTTAAGCTTTAATTTTTTGTCAAGGACCTTTAAAATCTCTATCGCTCCTTTAATGCCCAGATACATAGGATGGCCGTAAGTTTCTGCCAAGAATGATATAGCATCTATGTTTCTTCTTTTTGCCAATCCGACTAATAATCCTGAAACTCCTACGATAGGCCCAACAACACCGTAAAGCTTGTCATTTACCATGCCGTTTTTGTATTTTTGGATTATTTTTTTTGTATTTCCAGTACAGTAAACTTTTGGTTTTTTAGGAACTTCCGCTAAGCCAATACCACCTAAAGTTATTACCTCTCTACCTTTAAAGTCTTTAGTTATGTCAAGCACTTTTTCAGAAAATTCGTAGCTGCTTACTTCATCCGTAGGCTGTACATCTCCTCCTAAAAGTATTAAATCCTGCCTTTTGCCGGGAAATTTCTTGTAAAATACCTCTATCATTGGAAGTTCCACTAAATTATCTTCATTCACAAAAACAGAATGCGGAAAGGCATGGGATGTAATCTCATACATCTTCTCTGCATTTAATTCGTCTATCAGAAAATCTACCGCTACTTTCCCTACATTTCCGATTCCAGGGAGGCCTTCTACCAAAATAGGATTGTTAAGCTTTGGTCTTTTCCCTATGTGGTCTATTTTCCAGGTGCTCATATTAATCTCTCTTTTTTGAAAGCTTCAAGCTTTGCTTTTCTTCGATAAGAGCCATATTTATCTTCTATGCTGAATTTAGCAGGCTTTGGCGTCAAGGCTTTCCCATTGCATACACAGCTGTCTTTCATAGTATATTTTCCGCAATCTTGGCATTTCAATATATTTCTCATGCTTCTGCTCTTACAAATTCTCCTTCTCCTTCATTTTTTCTTACATATTCTAATGCTTTTTCTGACATTTCTTTCAGCAGCTTCTCAGCTTCCTTATAGTCCTTTGCATTGATTATAACATTATATGAGCCTGCACCAAGATATTTTATTGCTATGTTTCCTTTTCCGGCTTCTTCTGCTCTTTTAAGTGCTTCTTTGACCACATCCACACCATCTGCTGCAAAACTGGCCAATTTTAATTTGCCTTCTATCTTTACGCCTGCCTCTTTAATCCTTGACCTAACAGCTTCTTCAAGATTTTTTGCTGTTTTTGCATCAATACCAGCGTCTTTAATTGCATTGCTGTCTGTAACAATCTGCTGGAAAAATTCATATAGTGATTCATATTTTTTAGTTACATTACTTGTTATATCCACAAACAACTTTTTTACATCCAGCTTTAGGTCCTTGGCGACAAATTCCAGAATTTTTTCTGCTTTCTGCTGCTGTTTTAGCTCATCTACTTTCTTCCTTCTTTGTGTTTCAGTAACTCTTCTTAAGGACAAATCTATATGGCCTCTCTCTCTATTAATTCTCAAAACCTTACAAACTACTTTCTTTCCTTCCCTTACAAAGTCCCTTATGTTTCTTATTCTCCCAGGGCTTACTTCAGAAATATGTATCATTCCGCTATTTCCATACTCATCCAGATTAGCAAAAACAGAATGAAATTGCACTTTTGTAATAGTGCACATTACTAGCTCATCTTCTTCTGGAAATCCTTCCTTTTGTAGCAGCATTTTTTAAAAAATAGATTTTTACTTTATTCCAGCACTTCTAAAATTCTGGCTTTGACTTTACTTTTTCCACCAGTAGGATCAGCTAATATCTTGCCACACACTAGGCAGATTACCTTTGAAGATGCTTTTCCAAACATTATTTGTTCATTCTTGCATTTAGGGCATCTTATCTTAATGAATTTGCTTGTAGGTTCTCTAACTCCAGTCATAAATACCACCCAAATATATAATAATAAAAAATCAATAATAAAGAAGTAAATGATGGTATATAAAGCTTTTTAATTATATGAGGTTGGTGCTAAAGTCGGTGCTTGTGCGTAAATTGCCAAATCAAAACATTCCATAGGATTATGCACTACGACCTGAGCAATCGTGAATTGCAAGCGAGCAAGGCAAGTTTGCACGCAGCTTCACGATTGCGAAGTTGAGAGGCATCTTAAGGCTCGTGAACTGAGCGAGCGAGAGGCGAGCTCTCGCATCTCACTAGCACGAATTAGAATTTAGCACCAACCTTTAATTATACATTACTTAAATTCAAGCCTTTTTGCCCTGAAACCTTTCTTTTGCATATGCTGTTTTTTGCATATGCTGCATTCATACCTTAAATCCGTTTTCTTGCTGCTCTTTTTACCAGTCATCTTGAATTTTGTAATTGCAGGCTTGCTATACCTGCCCATATTCCCAAGACCTCTTGCAAGACCTCTTCTTCTTGCCCTAAGCTTGCTGCCATAAGTCATGCTCCTTGGATTCTTTCTCTTATTCATCATTACCTTATGTTCAGTATGCTTCCTGCAATAAGGACAGAATCTCTTGCTGGTTTTAGGCAATTTCATGTTTTTTAGTATTTAATGTTAATTTAAAAAGGTTTTGGAAAATTCTCAATTTTCCAAATCCCAGGAAAAACTTGTTTTTCCATTGTGTTTCTATAAAAATACAATTAAAAAGAAAAAACAATAAAGTTCATAACTACTATAACAATTATTTGACAAAAACTTACATTAATTTATAATTTAATAACAAAACACAATTAAAAATAAAAAATATAATATATAAATAAAAATACTAATGAAATAATAACCAACCAAAATGTCAATATCGCTATGCATTATCACAAAAAACGAAGAAAAACGCTTAGAAAACTGCCTAAACAATGTTAAAAATATTGCAGATGAGATAATAATAGCAGATACTGGAAGCGAAGACAGAACAAAAGAGATAGCAAAGAAATTCACAGATAAAGTTTATGATTTTGAATGGAAAGATGATTTCTCTGAGGCAAGAAACTTTTCAATAAAAAAAGCAACTAAAGAATGGATTTTAGTTCTGGATCCAGATGAAACTATAAGCAATAAAGACTTAATGAAAATTAAAAAATTAACAAAAGAAGACAAAGAAATAATGGGCTATAGCTTTATCCAAAGAACTTATTCAAACACAAGGGGAAAATTAAAATGGAATTACTCAAAAAATGATTTTTACAACGAGAGTAAGCCATTTCTCGGCTGGACGTATAAGGGCATAACAAGGTTATTCAGGAATGACAAAAGAATCAGGTTTATTTATCCAATACATGAAACAGTAATTGAATCGATAAAAAACATCAATGGAAAAATTAAACAGACAAATATGCCAATCCATCATTTTGAAATCCTAAAAGGAAAAAATTTCATAGATAAAAAATCTAAATATTATATCAAATTACTGAAAAATAAAACAAAATTGTATCCAAAAGCAAAGTTTTATTTTGAATTGGTATTAGAACTAAAAAACCTAAATAAACACAAAGAAGCAAAAAAATATTTTAATAAGTCAATAGAACTAAATCCCTATTATAAGAAATTGACATAAATCATTTTACAGGTAGTTCTAAAAAAATTAGGGAAATTAAGTGTGTTTTGTTTTTTTATGCATTTTTACATGGGGATTCTCTAGCTTCAATGCAGAGCAAATGGTAAAGAAGATAGGGCCAATCGCAAAGTAAGCAGCCTGCATCCACCGCGGAGCATGTATGCAGTCGCATATTGACAATCCAGGATATGCTGCAGCTGCAATGTTATGAATATCAAAAAAATGGTATGTAATAGTCTCAATACCAATAAGAAATGGAAAATAAAAAGCTGTAAATAATAGTAATTTTCTAACAAAATTATTATCAGTTAGGACATGTTCATAATGGGAGTATATAATATAAATAGCAAATAAGCCTATTGCCCAAGCAAACAATGCGAATAGATTAATGCCGGCTAATGTTAGGAAATTCTGGTCATGCCCATAATCATCTTTAGCTATGAGCATCCAAACAAGCGCGACTGCAGAAGAGACCATAAGATGATAAAAGAGAACCTTTCGCCGTGTAAGAATTAGATAAGGAATAACAAGAAAATAAGCTGCAATAACAACATAATCCGGCCTGAATAACCCTAAAAACAAAATAACAAAGATAGTGACAAGTATATCTGCAATAAGAATCTGGTTCTTCCATTTGTAGAACCCATATCTTGGCTCTTTTTCAGTTGATTTGATCTTTATCATAAAAAGTAATGTCCCTTTATTCAAACTATTTAAAATTATCTTATTAAAGCCAGAGGCTGCGTTCAAAATGTAGGTTAGCATCAATTTGCGTAAGCCTTTCTAAAGGCACATTTAAGCTGACAGGGGGAAGTCCGTGAATTGCGAGCGACTCGCAGTCGCTCGTCGCGTTCACGGGATGTCAGCTCTTCTAGAAATGAAATCTAGGCTGGAGCCGATGCTAACCCGAGCATAGCGAGATTTTGAACGCAGCCGAAGCCAGAATTAATTATTTATTGGAGCTAATTCCCTTTAATCTCCTCAACCTTTCCCTTATTTATAAGAACTTCAGCAATTTCCACAGGCAAATTAGCTATATCTTCTTCTGCAAAAGGGCCGTACTCTTCCAGCTCTTTTCCAACAAATTTTGGCACTGAATTAAGAAATCTTACAAGCCTTGTGTTATTTGGTTCTTCTTTATCCAACACAGTTGGTGCCGAAAACACTGGAAAATTCTCCGAATTTTCGGTGTGCCGAAAATCTTTGATTTTCTTGCATCTTTGATTTTCAAGCAGTTTTCCTTCATTATTTGTCTCATTTGCTTCTTTTTTTTCCATTATTTCTGAAGCTTGTTTTCCATTGATTATGTTATCAATAACATCCTTCCTAAAAACATCAAGAACTTCTACAGCCCCCTCAAAAAATCTTTTTTCATTCTCAAGCAATGATGAGGTATCAATGACATTTGACTTGGTCCTGCTTTTTATTAATGCAATGTTCAATATCTTCTTTTCTCTTCTTTCGTATATCTCTTTGATTATTCTCTTTGCATTATCAATCTGTTTTTCGACTTTTTTCTTCTCATCATAGGAAAATAAAGAATCATCTTTGCCCAATATCTTTTTCTTCTCATTCAGGTAATCAACAAAATTATTGAAAAAATTAGGCTCTAATTTCTGTAAATCTGTTGTATCTTTCTCTCTCTTTAAAAGTTCAAAAAGAGTTTCATAGGTAATATTGACTTCTTTTGTTTCCATACCAACCCCAAAGCACTTAAAATTGGGATATATTTATATAATTTCCTTTTTTTGCTGTGCTCATGGCCGAGCTGATATTTAATGATCTATTTTTTGAGGAGAAAGAAGGAAAGGTAAGGGTAAATTTCCTCAAGATATTCTACTTTGACCTGGATAAAACCATACTTAAAAGCCTTGGAAATTTTAAAATTAATGGGAATAAAATAGAATTTTTTGGCATTAACGATAAAAGAGCTCAAAGAAAATTCAACACACTGCTCTCAAAAGGCTTTATTCAGCTGAAAAACAGATTAAACAATAAAAACACAATATATGTCCATAAAAATTCCGGAATTCCTCTGATTGGAACTACTTATTTTGGTTTGATTGACCGTGGAACAAATCTTATTGAAGTCCGTCCAATAACAAGCTGTAATTTAGACTGCATTTTCTGTTCTGTGGATGAAGGCATCTCATCTAAAAAGAAAGCCGATTTTGTAGTCGAGAAAGATTATTTGATAGAAGAATTTAAAAAAATCGTTGAATTTAAAAATGAAGATTACATTGACGCTCATATTAATGCTCAGGGAGAGCCTTTGTTATATGCCAATATTGTCGAGCTAGTGGCAGGTATTGCAAAAATACCTCAGGTAAAGTCTATTTCTATTGATACCAATGGAACTTTGCTTAATAAACAGCTTATAGACGATCTAGCAGCTGCTGGCTTAACAAGAATAAATTTATCGCTTCATGCATTAGACGAAAAAACAGCTAATAAAATGGCTGGAACTGGTTACCATCTAAAGAAAGTAATGGCTTTAGCACAATATATCCCAAAAAAGATTGATTTAATCATAACTCCTGTATGGCTTCCTGGCTACAATGACAATGAGCTTGTCAAATTAGCAAAATTCGCTCAAGAGGCAGGTGCAGGCAAGAAATGCCCTCCAATAGGCATTCAGAACTTCTTACCTTATCGTTTTGGCAGAAATCCTATAAAGGCTGTGAATATGGACGCTTTTCACAAAAAACTGCACGATTTAGAGCAAAAACATGATATAAAACTGATTTGTAATGAATCTGATTTCAGGATAAAAAAATGCCGCGAACTGCCAAAACCCTTTAAAAAAGGAGATATTGTAAAAGCAGAGATTATATGCCTCGGCAGATTAAATAAAGAGATGCTGGCCGTTGCGCATAGCAGAGTAATTTCTGTTCCAAACTGCTACAAAGATAGGGGTGTTGTAAAGTTAAAAATAAAAAAATCCAAACACAACATATTCTTAGGAGAGTTATTAAGCTAAATAAGATATGGGTAAGGTATAGAGATAATTCTAGAATTATAATTAAAAGATAATAAAAAAGAAAAAAATTAAGGAAGCTTTAATTCCTTTATGTAGTTGTTGTGTCGTCTGCAGCTGTTGTGTCTGCTGCTGCATCGTCAGCTGCTGCTTCTGTACTTGGCTCAGCAACTGTCAAGGTTGAACCAACCTTGGTAACTTCCATTGCAGCTCCTGTTAAGGTGTAATCCCCGTAGTTAGAAACTACTGCTGCTGCATTTCTTGTATCTGCTGCAGCATAACCAGCTACCAACATTGCTACATTACCGTTTACATCATACATTACAACTTTTCCTACACCAGGTGTAAAGCCTTCTGCACAGTCTGCTGGGTTACCCATAACTTCTGCAGCTGCTGCATTAGCGCAAGGTCCTCCAACAATGATTGAGTTTACTGCATTAATGTTTGGAACCTCTGATGCAAGCTTGGTAGCGCCAACATCAATCCTTTGGATTGACACAGCTCCAGTTGTGCTTGCTGCTGTTTGTGTAAAGGTTGTTCCTTTGGCTGTTACATACACTAGTGCTTCCCTCTGTGCTTTTGGATATTCTATCTCCAATATTGCTGGTTCACTTGATGGTGTTTTATGTGTTATAAATGCACCATAACTGGTGTATGCATAAGACACATCAGTTTCACCATCTGGTGTTAGTGTGCTAAGAGATGTTCCCGCTTGACCAGGTGTATGAGCTGATAATGTAGACAATGCTACTTTTGTGTTTGAATCTGCTGTTACGTTAACAACAAAATCTGTTGCTTGCAGCGATTCTACATTATCTAATGTACTAGCTCCGTCTCTTGAGTTGTCTGGTGTCTTAAATGAAACAACTATACCGTCGTTTACTGAAAGACCGTTTGCTGCACCATCTGTTCTTCGTGATGCGTTCTCTACATCAATCTCCATACCATACCATGTTGTTATGGTTATGTTAGTGGCCACATCAGGTGATGTACCACTCGAATCTAAGTCTACCATTATATCAAAGTCATTGCTCTTAACTGAAGATGCGTTATATACTCTATAGTCTGCACCACCAATTTTTAATGTAGCAAGCAATCCTCCTCGGCCTTCACCAATAGCTACTACTGATGTAGGGTTTGTCCACGTCTGTTCTATGGTCTCTCCATTTCCCATATTCTTGAATTTTAGTACAGGACTGTCTGCAGATACTTTATCGCCACCTTTATACTGCAAGACATATGTTTTTCTTTCTCCCCTATTCTCTGTACTATCAGTCAAAACTACGTAATCGTGCTTTTTTATTGATCTGTTTTCTTGGTTAATCAATGCCTTATCTTTTTCTCCAAACACTGGACTTGAAGCACCAACAGCTTCTGCTAATGGAAGTTTTACCTCTTCTCCATCTCCATCCTTAAACTTTAATACATATTTCTTATTACCGCTTGAAGCTATCTCAATTGTTTCTGTTAGTTGCTCTGCTAAGCCCTTATATTCAATATCCCAACTACTGGTAAATAATACTTGAGGCTCATCCAACTCTGGATTCTCACTTAATTTTCCTCCAGCAGGTACAAAATAGTCTGCGTCCGCTGTCATGTTAATGTGTATTCTGTTTATCTTATATGTACTGTTGTCATCAGTACCTTCAATAACTACAAATGCGCCATCAATTGTTTCGTCATCAATTTTAAGGCCATTACTCTGGTCAACGTCTGTTATATCTGTATCTTTTAACTCCATTTTTTGTGCTCCTAGGAAAAAAGATACACTATGTACTCCACCAGCATAAGCCTGGTATAGTATCTCTG
>CAZTBE010000015.1:0-21110 GCA_964611745.1 uncultured Methanosarcinales archaeon
AAGAAATACGTGCGATGACTCAAACGCTTATTTTATTTGATATTTTTTCTTATGGATGCATGAATTGCTTAAGATCGTTAGGTTACATTCAAAAAATCAATAATAAATATGTAAAATACGGTCTAAAAACAATATTAATACATCCACCAGAATGGGACTTTGAGAAAGACAGCAACAATATTCTAAGAGCAGTAAAAAAACATGATATCAAAATCCCAATAATCATTGATAAAGATAAAAAAATCATTAAAAAGCTGAAAATAAACTTCTGGCCAACTCAAGTATTGATAAACAACAACAAAATAATATACAAACATGTTGGAGGAGGAAATTATAAGAAATTAGAGAATAAAATAAGGAAGATTTTGAAAGTTAAATCTAATGTACTTTTTGATAATGAGCCAAGATACACTAAATTTCCCACAATATATGCTGGTAAGAAGAAGAAAGGCAGGATTTCAGAATTAAAAGAAAAATTGAAGTTTGGCACAATATACAAGCAAGGCAATTGGAAGCAAAACAATGAATTTTTACAGGGAAATGGCTCATTGACAATAAAAACAAAAGGAAAAATAATAAGTTTCGTAGCAGCCTCATTGAATAAAAAACCAATAAATCTTAAAATAAGATTAAATAATAATATTAAAAATTTAAAAATTATTGAACCGAGATTATACAAAATTATTGAATTAAAAGGTGATGAAGAAAAAACATTGAATCTGGAAACCAAATTAAAAATTAAAATCTACTCTTTTGCCTTCGAATGATACAAATAAAAAGCTTATATTTCAAGTATGAAGATGAACTTGTACTTAATAACATAAACCTAAACATAGAGGAAGGCTCATACACCGCAATAATCGGAGCAAACGGTTCAGGAAAAACAACTTTAGCCAAACACATCAATGCACTGCTTCTTCCAACAAAAGGTTCTGTAACTGTAGACAGTATAGATACTAAACAAGATCAATTCAACGTGAGAAAAAACGTGGGTTTTGTTTTCCAGAATCCAGAAGATCAGTTAGTCTACTCTATAGTGGATGAAGACCTTGCTTTCGGTTTGGAGAATTTAGGAACAGAAACAAAGAATATGAAAAAAAAGGTCAAAGAAATAATGGAAGATCTAAAAATAACTTACCTAGCAAAAAAGAACGTAAATATGATTTCTGCCGGACAAAAACAGCTTACAGCTTTAGCTGGAATATTGGTAATGGAACCAAAATACATTGTTTTTGACGAGCCTACAACAACTTTGGACAACAAAAACAAGGCAAACATCATGAGTATTATAACTAAATTGAATAAAAAAAGTAAAATTGGAATTATTCTTGTAACTAATCTTTTAAGCGATATAAAATATGCAGAAAATGTTATTGTCATGAATAATGGGGAAATAATATTTAATGATAAAAAATTAAAATTAAACAAAACAATATTGAAAAAGGCTGGTTTAGATGTTTAAGAAACTGACATTGGGTCAATATACCCACAAAGACTCAATAATCCATAAACTAGACCCTAGAATCAAGATAATAGCAGTCATAGCATTAAGTGCTTTAGCTTTTCTGATGGGATCCTATTACAAATTTGCAATTTTCTCGTCATTCATATTTTTATTAATAATTCTATCAAGAATCCATTTCTCACATTTATTGAGGAACATAAGACCATTTTTCTTTATTTTCCTATTCATACTTTTAATGTACATTTTCTTTTCAAGAAACGAATTATATCAGGGAGTGAGAACAATATGGAAGTTTATATTATTCATAATAATAGCATCTATATTGACATTTACAACAACAATAACCAATATGGTCACTGCAATTGAAACGCTCCTAAAACCATTAAAAATAATAAATATCAATTCCAAAACCATAGCTTTACTGATAGCCTTGACAATAAGGTTCATCCCTTCATTATTCCTGTATGTAGACAGGATAAAAGACGCAAGATTAGCAAGGCTTGGAAACTTAAAGAAACCCAGGCACATTAAACTATTTTTTCTGCCATTACTGGAAAGAGTATTCAAATCCGCATCCAATTTGAGTGATGCAATGCTCTCAAGAAACTACACAGACAAAAGAATAACATATTTTAATGCAATAAAACTAAAATACTATGATTATATATCTTTCATTCTATTGATTATTTTCATAGTTTTTATTTTAGTTATATAAGACATATTAAGAAATCGGTTATATTATTTTTTGTTATTGAATTATTATTGTTTTTATTATAATATATTGTTCTAATGTAATTTATGGTTGTGGTGTGTAAAAAGGTGATTTGGGTAAAAATTGGTAAAATGGTGCGTTAAGGGTGCTTTTTCTCTTTTACCTTCCCAATGATAAGTCCGATTTTTTCTTTAATTTTCCCAATGATAAGTCCTATTAGGGCTCCTAATAATATCCAAATAAGAAATACTACAAACAACGAGATATATTTTGCAAAATATCCAAATCCATGGTTCATTAAACCATTTGCCATTATAACCCATAATACATAATTAATCCCGTAAATAAACCACAGTATTTCTGAAGTAATTTAGTTAATATATAGGACAAATGTAACAAAACCGAGTATAGCTCCAATTATACCACCTATATGCCAATATTTCAACCCTTGCCACCATGTTTTAAAGCCCATATTTTAATTATTTATTTTATTTAAAACTTTCTTTCAGTAACCTCATCCACCTATTGCCTTCCATCACACCACCTATTCCATTATCCGACTATGCACCAGAACCTAATTTATTGTCTTGAGGTCTTCTGCCCAAACAATATACCCATCAAAACATTCAAAGCCCATGCCTGAAATACGTTAATTATCAGTATCTCTCCAAAAACAAAGTTCCAGAGCAATTTGACTGGAAAAGCCAGAACCAAACCAACAATACCGCTAATCAGCACAACTAGAGCAATAGTATAGCCCATCTCCACCATCCTCTTTAAGAATGGTACCTGGTCTAAAAATGTCATATACTTATAGCAATATTACTATGTTTTTAAACGTTTTGATTAAAGCACATTCCAATAATTTTAAATACATTGATATTTTTGTCAAAAACAATGAAAAAGAAATTAAATAAAAGAGCTATAAAAAAACGCTTCCAGGTTGCTATTTTCGGTTCTGCCCGCATAAAGAAAGGAGACTCAAGATACAAGCAGATACACACCTTAGCAAAGATGATAGCTGCAGAGGGTATAGATATTGTCACTGGTGGTGGTCCAGGACTTATGGATGCAGCCTCTAGAGGCCATCATGCAGGAAGAAAAAACAAAGATACCTATACAGTAGGCCTCACAATACATCTTCCAAAAGAGCAGAAGGAAAGCTACCATCTTGACATCAAAAGAGATTTCCACAAATTTTCAAAAAGGCTGGACAGTTTCATTTATCTTTCTGATGTTGTGATTGTTGCTCCAGGCGGCGTAGGAACAATGCTAGAGCTTATGTACACCTGGCAGCTCGTCCAGGTAAAATACTCTTCCAATATACCAATAATCCTATTTGGTGATGTATGGTCAGATTTCATAAAGTGGCTTAAAAAAGGGCCATTAAAGAACCGGTTTCTGGATAAAGAGGATTTAGCTCTCTTGCATCAGGCTAAAACCTGTACAGAAGCAATAGAATTGATTAAAAAGGCGTACTACGAGTACAAGCAGGGAAAGAAAAAATATCACCTTCCACTATTTTCTTAATTTTTCCGTTCTTTAACTTTAATATTAAACTGCAATCTTTATCAATATCAACGGCTTTTCCAATATAATTTCCTTTCAAGGTCTTTACTTTTATTTTTTTTCCAATAGTGTGAGAATGTTTCTTCCAAATGTGGATTATTTCATTATAATTCTTTTTATTGTAATAATTGTATAATGAATCAAAATTTTTTATTATTGTTTTTGAAATATTTTTAATGTTATAATTTTTATTAGTCTCTATTTTTAATGAAGTAGCTATTTTAGTTATATTCTTAGAAAAAATTTTTTGATTGATATTAATCCCAATACCTACTAGAGCATAATTTTCTTTCCCAGATATTGTCTCTGTCAAAATACCGCAAACTTTTTTATCATTCAACAAAACATCATTAGGCCACTTCACCTTAGCATTTAAACCAGAAATCTTCCTTATTGTTTTTGCAACAGACACAGCAGCAATAAATGTAAGATACTTTACATTATCTAAATCATTCTCTCTCAAAGCTATTGTCATATACAAACCACCTAAACCAGAACTCCAGGTTCTGTTAAAACGGCCTCTTCCTTTAGTTTGTTTATCAGCAACAACAACAATATTGCTTAATCCTTTTTTAGAAAATTCTTTAGCCTTATCATTAGTAGAAGTAAGAGTTCCAAAATAGCAGAACTTGAAATCTAACATTAAAACTCACTATTTTCAGTTAATTCCTGTCTTCCTGCCATTACCCAGGGATTTGGCTTATTATTATGGCCATTTCTTCTTTCCATGTACTTAGATACAGCTGTTGTAATAATTATCTTTTTTTGGCCGTTTGTCATTCCTTTCCTCTGCCAGCAATATTTCTTTACAGATTCAATAATATCATTTTTTTCTATGAATGCTGTTGTAACTCTGCCCTTGACAAAATTCTTGTTATGCAGGACTGCTAGATGGAATGGCACAGTTGTTTTTACTCCTTCTATAAGATATTCTTTAAGAGCTCCTATCATTCTTGCTATTGCTTCATGTCTATTTTCTCCGGAACATATAAGCAAAGACAATAATGAATCATAATCAGGCAGCACTTTATAGCCTTGGTGGCATATGCTGTTGACCCTTATGCCAGGGCCTCCTGGAGGAAGATAATTAGTTATAGTGCCGATAGAAGGTGTAAAATTATTCAATGGGTCTTCTGCATTAATCCTGCATTCTATTGCCCATCCATCTAATTTGATATTATCCTGGTTAAATGCAAGTTTTGCACCCGCAGCAAGTTTAATCTGTTCCTTGACCAAATCCACACCTGTAACCATTTCTGTAACACCGTGCTCGACCTGTATTCTTGTATTCATTTCAATAAAATAGAACTTCTTGTTTTTATCAAGCAAGAATTCCACTGTACCAGCGCCTTCATATTTTGCAGTCATTACTGCTTTTACTGCTGCATCCCCCATCCTTTCCCTAAGCTCCTCACCTATAGCTGGACTTGGGCTTTCTTCTACAAGTTTCTGGTGCTTTCTCTGGATACTGCAGTCTCTCTCCCCCAGATGAACAACACTTCCGTAGTGATCAGCCAATATTTGGAATTCTATATGTCTTGGCTCTTCAATATATTTTTCCAGATACAATGTTTTATTTCCAAATGATAGTAAAGCTTCTGCTCCTGCACTTTCATAGGCCTTTTCCAGCCCTTCCTTATTCCTAACAATCCTCATCCCTTTTCCGCCGCCTCCTGCAGCAGCCTTGATGATTACTGGAAAGCCCAGTTTAGTAGCAAGCTTTAATGCGTGTTTCTTGTCCTTTAACAGTTTCATGACTCCGCCTATTACTGATACTCCTGCTTTAAGCGCAGTTTTCTTTGCCATAACCTTATCTCCTAAAAGCTCTATTGTTCTTGATGACGGTCCTATAAACTTGATTTTGTTTTTCTCGCATAATTTTGCAAACTTTGCATTTTCCGCCAGAAATCCATAACCGGGGTGTATAGCATCAGCTTTTGTCTTTTTTGCAATATTGATTATCTTTTTTATATCAAGATAGCTGATAGCAGGGCCGATATAACAGGCCTTATCCGCAAATTTGACTGCTAATGTATCTTTATCTGGCTTGGAATAAATCAAAACAGTCTCTATTCCTAACTCCCTACATGCTCTTATTACCCTTAAAGCAATCTCTCCCCTATTAGCTATCAAAACGCGTTTGAACTTCTTTTCTTTTGAGAGTATAGTATATTCTTTCTCGCTAAAACTTACAACACTTAATCCTTTAGCAAGCATATCAATAAATGTTTGGGAAGACCTGTTGCTTACTATCTTCTTTAATTCCCTTTCATCCAAAGCAGGGATTTTTTTGATTAGATTTGAGGTTATGGTATCGCCAAGCTCAGCCAAATCTGTTTTTTTGAATATCTTTCTTCTTTTATCTATTGAAACAATATTGCTTTTTATTAAAGTTTCAATCTCATCATAAACAAGCGGTGCTGCTTTTTTTGTATTATTGAATACCTTCCTAAAAGCCTTATAAGAATATTCTACCGGTACCAGACTTTTATTTAGAGATGAAACTATCTTTCTCTTTATACTTGACTGTATACTATTTTTCCTCTTACCCATAGTCTAGAGTGTTGATTATGTATATATAAATATTTACTTTCAACGTGATGTTTCGACCCAATTTTTATCACGGGTTTTTGAAATAAAAGTCTGGGGCTATTAAATGTAAAAAATATTATATATAAGTCCATTTAACATAGATTTATATGTTAAGACAAGAAGAAAGAGCAACTGTATCATTAAGAAGTTTTGGGTCACTAATCAGAGTAACTGGAAGAAAGGCAAAGATAGAAGAAGCACAAATTGATAGTATTCTAAACGAATTGAAACAAGGCAATTTTCAAAGATTAGCTGAATTTGAAAAACTTGTTGATGACTTATTAAACAACATTCTTGAAAATATCAAAGTATATGCACAAAGAGATGAAAATAAAAAGATTGAAATGATTTACCAGTTTATATCTAACTTCTTTAATCATCATTTATTCGATGCTTTGGATAATAAAACAATGGATGAAATCAAATCTGCTTTTGATAAAGATTTAAAAGAACTAATCAGAAAATTAAGGCTAGAAAAGAGGAATGAAAGAAGATTAAGGCGAGGAAGAAAACCTGCATACACTTTAATTAAAAGAACATTTTATAGCAAAAGATCTTTAGATAGACAAATCAGAAAAGGTATGGAATTTTTTGAAAGATGTGGATATAAGTATAAACATCCAAAGAGCATCATAAAACTGTATAAACATTTTGGAAAAAATAATTTTGCAAATATGTATAGTGTAGCTCCGTGGTATCCGTATAATTATCCAAAAGAATAACGTGAATTTATTCTCTAATAGATAACGCCACAGACTTTAAAACTATACCTTCACTAACGTTAAAAATAAATAATAATTCTCAAAAACCCTAACGCTTCGTTACAAAACTACACTCACAACAAAAATTTGGCGGGACGAGTACTTCAACGAAAGCTTTTTAAACGTACTGGGGTTAGACAAGGTGTGAATTCGATAGACAAATTCAAGAATACAAACGGAGAAATAGACGTAAATGGAGTTAAACAGATAATACCTTATGAAGAGCCTTTTTTATTTATTGACCGCGTTTTAAAGATCGACAAAAAGAGCATTGTCGCAATAAGAGAGGTAAAAGCAGAGGAAAGCTATCTCAAAGGCCATTTCAGAGGTTTTCCAATAATGCCTGGAGCATTGATTGTTGAAGGATTAGGACAAGCAGCAACAATGCTTGTAAGGTATAACATACCCAATCATGAAGAAAAAGACATCCTTGCATATAAGATCAGAGGTGCAAAATTTTTCAGACCAACTTTTCCAGGACAAACACTAAGATTTGAAGCAAAATTGCTTTTCATGTTCAAAAAAATTGCTTTTGTAAACGGAAATGTCTTTAGAAAAGATAAGTTGGTTTCAAAGGTAAAGATGGTTTTAGCAATTGTTGATAAAAAATGGTTCAGGGAAAAATATACTAAAAAAATTTGATCAATAAAATTCTTTATACTTAAAATGCACTATATAAAAGGCGTTGGAATGACAAAATTTGATATTGAAAATAGAAACTCTATGGACTTTGCAGAAGACGCAATAATGCTTGCTTTAGACGATTCAGGATTAAATATAGATGACCTGGATGCTGTTGTTGTTGCAAATAGCGACAATGCTTTTAATCCAGAAAGGCAGAGGCACTTTAACTCATTTCTAAGCAGCTTTTTCAGGAGAAGAATGCCAATAATAAGAACTCCTGCTGTTTGTGGTGGAGGCGGAGTAGCTTTATGGACTGCCTTAAGATTAAATTATAACAATATGCTTATTTTAGGGACAGATAGGTTGCTGACTGCTCCATCTGAATTGGTTACTGATCAGATCCTGGAAGCAGCTGATAGAATTTATGAGCAAAGTGAAGGCATGATATTCCCAGCTCAAAATGCTTTAGTAGCTCAGCAGCATTTTATGAGATATGGAAGCAACTCTGATGATCTGGCTTTAATTGCTTTGAAAAATCATGAGAATGCATTTCTTAATCCTAAAGCAATGTTTTATGGAAAAAAAGTTTCACTTGAAAAAATAAAGTCCAGCCCAGTGGTTGCAAGCCCTTTAAGGCTTTTTGATTGCAGTATTACTGTAAATGGCGCTGCTGCTTGTGTAATAAGCAAAGATAAAACCAACATAAAAATCTCAGGCTCTGGTTTAGCAGTAGATTACATGGCAACTTTCGAAAGGGATGATATGGTAACATGGACTGCAATTAAAAACGCTGCAGATGCAGCTTACAAACAGGCAAATTTAAAGCCAAAAGATATTGATTTAGTTGAGATACATGATGCTTTTACCATAGTTGAGCTTGTTTCCTATGAAGACCTTGGTTTTGCAGAGAAAGGTCATGGCCAGGAATTGATAAGGGATGGTACTGTAAAGCTGGATGGAAAGCTTCCTGTAAATACATCTGGAGGTCTAAAAGCTAAGGGCCATCCTATAAGCCCCACTGGTGTTGCGCAGATTGTTGAGCTGACAGAGCAATTAAGGGGAGAATCCAAAGAGCGCCAAGTCAGTAATGCTAAGATTGGTTTAGCCCAGAACATTGGCGGTGCCGGAGGTACTGTAAGTGTACATATTGTTGAAAGGTGCTGAGAAAACAAAGTTTTGAAAGGTGTTAAAAAATGATAATGAGATGGGTATGTGAAAACTGCAAAAGGAAATGGATTTATCCTGTAAAGAAATGCATCTACTGCAAAGCAGATATAAAGGAAGAAACAAGCAGGAAACTAAAAGTAGTTGGGTTTACTAAAGTCAATGTTCCAAGTGTAATGCATCCAATAACACCTTACAATATACTGATCCTGGAGGATGACAACCAAAACAGGATACCCAGGAAAACAATGAAGGATTATAATATTGGAGATTATTATGAAGAAATGCCAGCAACAAAAGAGCCTTCTGTTTCTATTGTTAAAATAAAATATGATATAGATAGGGCAGTTGAAGATGCCTTGTACCTGATAAATGATTTAGATGTTGATAAAAAATCAAAAATTTTGATTAAGCCCAATATGATGGCTGCTGCTTATCCTTACCTTGCTGTTACCACAAATCCCAAAACAGTTTCTGCAATTATAAAATATCTTATAAAACATGGTGCAAAAAAGGAAAATATAGTTGTTGCAGAGCAAAGCATATATGCTCCTATTGAAGCTGCGCTTAAAAAAACAGGTTTTGGTCTGCTATGCAAAGAGCAAGGAATAAATTTTGTTGATATATCCAAATCAGAATTTGTTGAAAAGGAATTTGAAGGTTTTAAAGTTAAGATAACTAAGGAGATTTTTGACAAAGATTTGATAATAAATGTCCCTGTGCTAAAAACCCATTTATTGTTTGGAATCTCCGGAGCATTTGAAAACATGTCAAGGTTAATCGCTTCTGATGACCTATTAAAAATAGAGCAGCTGACAAAAGAAAGAAAGATTGATTTGAATGACACAATAGTTAAACTGCGTAAAATATTGCCAAAGTACCTTACAGTAGGAGATGGTTCAATTGGTATGGAAGGGAACGGCCCATTAAAGGGTGCACCGGCATTCCTAAGTTATATCCTGGCTTCTAAAGATCCTGTTGCGCATGATGCTGTTTTCCATGAACTGGGATTGTTCTTAAGAAAAGCAAAGTATCTGGAAGCTGCAAGTAAGCTTGATTTAGGTGAAAGCAATATAGAAAAGATTGAAGTTGTTGGTAACGAGATTAAAGCAACTGCCCGTGAGCTTAAGCCTGCTATAGGTTCTAAATTGATGGAGAACAATTAAGATGTATATCAAAGGAGTTGGTATGACCAGATTTGATGTAATTGACAAGCCGTCTCATTTAATAGCTTATGATGCTGCCTATGCCGCATTGGAGAATTCCGGCCTTAGCATTAATGATATAGATGCTGTTGTTCTGGGAAACCAGGATTTTGACCCTAATGGAGAAAGGCAAAGGCACATCCCCACAATGCTCAGTTCTTTGTTTAAGAAAGTTATCCCGATAATGAGAACTCCTGCTGCCTGTTCATCCGGAGGAGTAGCAATGTGGACAGCAAACAAGATAGTTGAGAATGACAAGAATATAAATAATGTTATGGTATTGGGTGTTGAAAAATTATCGACATGCCCTACTTTTGTAACAACAGACGAGCTGATGATGGCTTCCAACCAAAGGTTTGAGCAGCCAGAAGGCATGATATTCCCGGCTCAAAATGCTTTGGTTGCCCAACAGCATTTTATGAAATATGGAAGCAACTCTGATGATCTGGCTTTAATTGCATTGAAGAATCATGAGAATGCATTTCTTAATCCTAAAGCCAAATTTTATAAGAAAAAAGTAACTCTGGATACAATTAAGAAAAGCCCTATTGTCGCAAGCCCTTTAAGGCTTTTTGATTGCAGTATTACTGTAGATGGGGCTGCATCATGTATCCTAAGCAAAGACAAAAGTGATGTTGAAATTATAGCCTCAAGTTTATATACAGATTACCTATCAACTTTCGAAAGAGATGATATGGTAACATGGAATGCAATTAAAAACGCTGCAGATGCAGCTTACAAACAGGCAAATTTAAAGCCAAAAGATATTGATTTAGTTGAGATACATGATGCTTTTACCATAGTTGAGCTTGTTTCCTATGAAGACCTTGGTTTTGCAGAGAAAGGTCATGGCCAGGAATTGATAAGGGATGGTACTGTAAAGCTGGATGGAAAGCTTCCTGTAAATACATCTGGAGGTCTAAAAGCTAAGGGCCATCCTATAAGCCCCACTGGTGTTGCGCAGATTGTTGAGCTGACAGAGCAATTAAGAGGAGAATGTAAAGATAGACAGGTCAGTAATGCTAAGATTGGCTTAGCCCAGAATATTGGCGGTGCTGGTGGTACAGTAATAGTAAATATTCTAAAGAAAAGCAGCTAATAACAAATTATTTTTTTCTTTTTTCAATGAATCTTTTCAATATCTCTCTGTTCTCTTTGCTTCTTGAGCATTTAACATAACAATCAACCTCAAATTCATCTTTTAAGTCTGCAAGATACTCTTTATTGACAGACTCTTTGGTTAATGCTAATGCCTTTTTTGGGTGGCTTGTTAGTTTAGATAATATGGAATTCAAAAATGAGTCAATTTGTTTTTCAGAAACTGCAAAATCTACAAGGCCCCAATCAAGTGCAGTCTTGCTGTCTATTATATCTCCTGTAAGGAGCATATACTTTGCTCTCCCAAGGCCTATAAGCCTTGGCAGTCTTTTTGTGCCTCCTAAAGGCGCTACTGTCCCTAATGAAGTCTCCGGGTGTATAAATTTTGCTTGAGGTGTTGCAATCCTTATATCACAGGCCATTGCTAATTCATTTCCTCCTCCTACTGCATAACCATTAATAACTGCAATAAAAACTTGCGGTAAAATTTCAATTTTGGAAAAAACATCTTGGAGGAATTTCATTTTCTTTTTTGTCTCTTTAACATCAAGCGTTCCTATTTCTTTCTCCCATTTGATATCTCCTCCTGCACAAAATGATTTACCGGCTCCTTTTAATACTACTACTTTAAGTTCGCTTTTCTTTATCTTTTCCAGAACTGCGTTAAGCTCATTTATCATTTCAAAATCCAAAGCATTTAACTTCCCAGGGTTATTTAGGATTATTGTGCCCACATTACCCTTGCTTTGAAAAATAATTTTACCAGTCATAGTTCAGATATTATGTTTTTGGATTTAATATATGGATAGCCTTGCCCATAGTAGCTTCTGCTGCTTCCATCAGACTTTCGCTTAATGTTGGATGCGGATGTATTGTTAATGCCAAATCCTCTAAAGTTGCTTTCATTTTTATTGCTAAAGCTGCCTCGCTTATAAGGTCTGATGCTTCACTTCCGACAATTTGGACTCCAAGTATCTTATTGTCTTTTTCATTAGCAATCATCTTGACAAACCCTTCTGTTTCGTTTCTTGTCATTGCCCTGCTTGAAACAATAAATGGGAATTTCCCGGTCTTTATCCTTACTCCTTTATCTTTTGCTTCCTCCTCACTTAAACCTACGGCAGCAATTTCAGGATCAGTAAAAACAACAGACGGAACAATGATATTTTTATAACTATTTTTATTCCCTGCAATTATCTCAGCAACAAGTTTTCCCTGCATAGAAGCTTTATGGGCCAGCATAGGCCCTGTAGAAACATCCCCTATGGCATATATATTCTCGTCATTTGTCATTAGATTATCATCAACTTCAATAAATTCTTTCTTATCCAGTTTTACTCCGGTATTCTCAAGCCCAAGGTCCTTTGTATTAGGTTTTCTTCCTACAGCAACCAAGACATTATCTGCATCTAACAATATCTGCCTTTTTTCTTTTGAGTTTACACTTACCTTATTATTTTCAATTTTATCAGCTTTTGTATCAACATAAATTTTCACATTGAGTTTCTCAAGGTTTTTTTGCAATACATTTACAATAGTTTTGTCAAATCCCGGCAAGATCTGATCTGCCATCTCAACAATACAGACTTTGCTTCCAAGTTTTGCATAGACTGTGCCTAATTCCATACCTATATAACCTGCTCCTATAACAACCAGATTCTTTGGAATTTTGTCTAAATATAAAGCTTCCTTTGAACTTATGATTTTCTTGCCGTCAAACTCAAAATTTGGCAACTCCACTGGTTTTGATCCTACTGCAATTATTGCCTTTTCAAAATCAATATAAGAAATGTCTTTATCACCAGTTATTTTCAATCTATTAGAGCTTTCAAAAAATGCAGTCCCCTTAACAATATTAACATTATTTTTCCTGCATAAAAATTCAATACCTTTGTTAAGCTTGGTAGTTATTCCATTCTTCCATTCCTGCATCTTCTTGAAATCCATTGTAACTTTACCTGCATTAATTCCCATATTAGAAGAGTTTTTTATCTTATCCAGAAAATCAGATGCATAGCTCATAGCCTTTGATGGAATACAACCATAATTAAGGCATATTCCTCCTAACTTATCATTCTCAACTAAAATAACTCTTTTGTTCAGCTGAGCTAGCCTTATAGCAGCCACATATCCACCTGGACCTGCTCCTATTACAACAACCTCTGCTTTAATCACATTGTTGGGATTCATGTTATTTATTTATAAGGGTCTATATATTATTAATAAATCTAACGTTTTATTTTAAAAAGAACATACTAATTTAATGATCTATGTACACCATGATTAACAAATTCTACCAACGTGAAACAATACTGTCTAAAGGTTTTTCGTTAAGAATGTCCTGCGCTCGGTCAAAATGCCCTTCGTTTTGTTCGTCAAAACCAGTTTCAGATTCTGATTTAAACCACGGTATGCGATTTAAAATGTCAAGAGTTCTTTGGCGATCTCCTCGTGCAACACCTGAATAAATATCTAATGCTAGCCTCATCGCATGATTTTCTTTTAATCCTCTTGATTCTGCAAATAATTCAATTTCGTATTGCATACTCTCAAAAACTGCTGTTATCTCTTCAGCATATTGTATGCCTAACTTCTTCATACAACCTATAACTCTGGAGACCGGTACACCAATTTCTCTGGACTTTTGTATTACATCTGCCGGCCTAATACCCAAAACTTCAAACGGATTTCTATTTTTTGTGGTCATGATTATTACCTTGTAAAGTTTATTAATTCTTAAATATTATGCTAAATTGAGTCATATTCATTTATAAGGGCTTATACACCACACATCCGTACTAGTATTTGAATCTTTCGTTTATTTACTATAATTAAGTAGTAACTTATTGTCAGTTAGATTAAATCGTTTTTTAAAAAGAGAAAATTTAAAAAGCTGTTACTTATACTTTTAACCAGATGGTTGTGAGTATAACTATGCAAAAACTAAAATCATGGAAGCCTGACAGGCCCACTTCAAAAGGTGCAATAGCGTTTCATGATGCGGTTGCAGGTGCTTCTTGGCTGCATAACTGTGTAGACCAATTGATAAAATATGTCAGCCCGGAAGTTAAAGAAAAGGATGTCATCGTTGATTTCGGTGCCGGAACTGGAACATCCTCTGCCAGGATTCTTGAAAAATTTAAGGATAAGATTAAGCTATGGCTGGTAGATAATTCCCCGGCATGGCTTGGTAAATCATACGAATACCTGCACTCCATACCAAACGTGGATTTTTTCGTGTTGGAAAAAAAGAATGAGCATTACTCTACTCTATCCGAAACTGTTGGCAAGGAATCTGTTAATCAGGTCTTATCCTCAAACACTGTCCACCTGATCCCGGACCTTAAAGGTACTTTTAAAGGTATTTTCGATTCTTTAAAGTCAAAGGGAATTTTCATTTTTAATAGCGGAAATATCGAAAGAAACGGCAAGCCAAAAGGGGCCTTGATGCTCGATTCTACTGTTTATAGGGTGCACGACATTGCAATTGATTTGATTAAAAAGCTTCCGCAGTTCAAAGAGTACAGAAAAGATCTTGATAAACAAATAAAGGCTTTCTTGCCTCAAAGAAAATTCATTTTCCCATATCCAAGGGACATCAAAGAATATGTCAATGCTCTTAAGGCTGCTGGATTCAAACAGGTAAAAATATATTATTCATGCTTTAAAGTAAAGTATTCTGACTATCTAAACTTTCTGAGAGTTAAAAGGCTACAAGCAGGTATGCTGCCGGAAGTTGGCGGTAGAGAACCAACTCCAAAAGAGATCCAGGATAGGGATGAATTGATAACCAAGGCATCATTGCAGCTTTTTAACGAACTTAAGGACAATAACCCTCTTGCAGATGATAAATCCTGGCAATGTGAATGGGCTTATGTAATGGGTACTAAATAACTATCATTAAAATGTTAAAAGGAAAAACTGCATTGGTTACAGGAGCTTCCAGAGGCATTGGAGAAGCTATTGCTATTGAATTTGCTAAAAATAATGCAAATGTGATTATTAATTATTATAATGATCTGGAAGAAGCCCAAAAAGTTGTTGATAAGGTAAAGAAATATGGTGTTGAAAGCATTGCTGTTAAAGCCGACGTATCAAATTTTGATGAAGTAAGGCAGATGGCTGACGCTATACAGAAAAAATTTGGGAAAGTTGATGTTCTTGTCAACAATGCAGGGATTGTAAAAGACAGAACATTAAAAAATATGACAGAGGAAGAGTGGCATGCAGTCATAAACACCAACCTCAATGGTGTTTTCTATGTAACTAAACTTATTTTGCCGTTGATAAGAGACGGAGGAAGAATCATAAGCATATCTTCTATTGTTGGGCAGTATGGAAATTTTGGGCAGTGCAATTATGCAGCTGCTAAAGCAGGCATTATAGGTTTTACAAAATCTCTGGCAAAAGAGCTTGGCAAAAAAAAGATAACAGTAAATGCTGTTGCCCCTGGTTTTGTGAAAACCAGTATAACGCAGAATATCCCATTTCTTAGAAAAAAGATAATAAATTACATGACACCATTGAAAGAAGAGGCAGAACCAGAAGATATCTCTAATGCTGTTGTTTTTCTGGCGTCAGATAAATCCAGATACATTACCGGCACTGTAATAAATGTAGATGGTGGTCTAACAATTTAAGCAGTAATCTCTATATATAAAAACAAATAAATTTATATATTGGTCCTCAATTCTAAATATTAAGCTTTCTTAGGGATTTCTTAAGAAACTTATAAAATATGAGGTAGAGATACAATATGTACGACCAAGATAGGGGATATGGACAAAAATTCGCTCCAGTTAATGTTGGAGATGAAATAGATGTAAAAATAGAGGCTGTAGGTGAAAAGGGAGACGGTATTGCAAAGAAAGACGGCTTTGTTTTGTTTGTTCCCAACACAAAAGAAGGCCAGGAAGTGAAGATAAGGGTCACAAAAGTGTTGAGGAAAGTAGGTTTTGCAGAAGTTGTTGGTGAAGGTGAAGCATCACCTCAACAAGAAGGGACAACAGAGACTGCACAAGCAGAAACAAGCTCTGAACCTGCCAAGAAACAAGAACCCGCAGCTGAAGAATCCGAAGAGCAAAAGGTGGAAGATACCGAAGATTTCGGAGAAGAAGCTAAAGAAGAGAAAAAAGAATAAGCTTATTTCTTTTTATTTTATTTTTTAAATAATCTTAAATAGCTATAGGCATAAATTACCACAATGAGGCTGTTTATTGCTATTGAAATCCCGGAAGAAGTAAAAGAGTATATAGTTAAGATACAAAAAGATATAGATAATACTGCAAATAAGATTAGGTTTGCAGATAAAAACCAAATTCACCTTACACTAAAATTTCTTGGAGAAGTGCAGCCAGATAAAGCAGATGTAATAAAAGAGGAATTGAAAAGAATATCGTTTAATCCTTTTTCAGTTCAACTGGACAAAATCGGAGTTTTTCCGGATGAGGGCTACATAAGAGTTATTTGGGTTGGATTAAAGCCAGAAGAACCAATATTAGAGCTGCAAAAAGATATAGATGAAGCCCTTGAAAAATCATTTAAGAAAGAAAAAAACTTCAAAGCCCACATCACATTAGCCAGAGTAAAATACATAGAAGATAAAGAGAATTTCATTAATAAGTTGAAGAATATAGAAATTGAAAACAAAAAGATAGAAGTAAATAATTTCAAATTAGTAAAGAGCACTTTAACTCCAGAAGGGCCAGTTTATGAGAATTTGATGGTTTTTGGATAATTTAGGAACATTTTTAAATGAGGTATACTTCCCTTTTCTTATTACCAAATCACTGCATGAGGTAATAAAAACTGCAGTTCAATTTCTGAACTCGCATTATAACAACTTAAAAATGGTAGAAGAAAAGTTTTTAGTGCCTATAGACGAATATCTGAAATCTGGGATACATATAGGTACAAAGTTTAAAACAAGATATATGGAGAAATTTATCTACAAAACAAGGCCAGATGGGCTATCTGTTTTAAACCTGCAGAAGATCAACGAGAGGCTGAACATAGCAGCCAAATTCTTAGCGCAATACGATCCAGAGGATATTTTAATTATTGGAAAAAGGGAAAGCGCCTGGAAACCAATAAAAATGTTTGGCAAGGTTACAGGAGCAAAGGTTTTTGCTGGGAGATATCCTCCAGGAATTTTGACAAATCCGAATTTAAATGAGTATATTGAAGTAAAGGTTTTGATGGTTGTTGACTTTGGCCCGGACAGAAATGCTGTTATGGATGCTGTAAAAACTGGTACACCTGTCATTGCGATTTGCGACACTAATAACCAATCAAACAACATAGATCTTGTGGTCCCGAGCAATAACAAAGGGAAAAAGAGCTTAGGATTGTTTTTCTGGATACTTGCAAGGGAATACTTAAGAAACCGCAACATTCTAAAGAAAGACGAAGAGTTTAAGGAAAAAATAGAAGATTTTACAGAAGAATAAAAAAGCAAATCCTTTTACTTATCAATTTCTATTCTATCTTCAACAGATCTGATATAGCTTCTTTCAAATCCTTATTTTCATAAATTACGTGATAAGCTTGTTCTGTTAGTGGCATGTAAAGATTGTTTTTTTTACTGAATTCATAGACAGCTTTTGTTGTTTGTATTCCTTCTGCTATCATGCCTTTCATTTCTTTTCTAATGTCATCTATTTTCTTACCTCCTGCAATTTTTTCTCCGACAAGCCTGTTTCTGCTGTGCTTACTTGTGCAAGTAGCCACTAAATCACCCACTCCGGCAAGGCCATAAAAAGTTGCCCGTTTAGCGCCTAGAAATCTTCCATAAGTGCTCATCTCCATTAACCCTATTGTTATAATGCTTGCCTTTGCATTATCTCCATAACCTAGACCATCACATACGCCAGTTGCTATTGCCGTTATATTCTTTAAAGCCCCGCAAATTTCAATCCCTATGATATCATCATGTGTAAACACCCTAAAGTAATTTGTATGGAATATTTTTTTGATGTTTTTAAGGCAATTAACATCTTCAGATGCTATAACCGTTGCTGTTGGCATCTTTCTGCTTACCTCTTCAGAATGATTCGGTCCTGAAAGGGTTACTATTGAAATATCGCCTAACTCTTCCTTAAGAACCTCTGACATTCTTTTATATGTTCCAATTTCTATGCCCTTTGCGACATTGACAACAACATCGCAATTAACATACTTGGAGTATTTTTTAGCTATCTCTCTTGTAAATTGCGCAGGAATAGCATTAACCACTGCATCGGCATTTGATATTGCCTTCTCTATAGAATTCTCAGCATGGACTTTATTAGGTATTTTGACTCCAGGAAGATAATCTTTATTTTCTCTTTTCTCGTTAATAGTCTGCATGATTTCCTTTTCTCTCACCCACAAGGTTACATCATTGCCGTTCCCTGCAGCCAATATAGCCAAAGTTGTTCCCCAGCTTCCTGCCCCAATTATAGATATTTTTTTCATGTTCATTGTACTAAAGATTATATTTTTGATTGCACAATTTCGCAATCTCTTTCATAATGTCGTTTGTTATTTTTCTTAATAAGCCTTTTGTTATTTTTTTGTTGTAATATTTATCAAAATACAATGGTTTGCCTATGTTAATAGTCCCTCTTTTTAATTTTGGTATGTATTTTCCTTTTGGTAAAATTTCAAAAGTCCCAATCAGTCCTACCGGAATTATAGGGACCTTAGCCGCTAAAGCTAACCTGGCAGCACCTGTTTTTGCTTTTTGCAGTTTTCCGTTTAGTGTTCTTGTTCCCTCTGGGTGGATTGCAATAATTTTCCCTTTTTTTAAAGCTTTTATAGCCCATCTCAATGCTTCTTTGCCACCTGCTTGTCTGTCAAGAGGTATCGCACCTGCATAGCGATGCCAGGCTGCTTTTAATGGATTGTCAAAATGCTCTTTTTTTGAAAGAAAATGGACTTTTCTGTTTAGATGTTTAATTAAAATGCATACTATTATCAGATGGTCCATATAGCTTGCATGGTTTGCAGCTACAATAAAAGCGCCTTTTTTTGGTATATTTTGCAGACTCTTAACTTCTTTAAACCATAAATTTACTGTTGGGCAGATTGTTCTTTTCCCTAGGAAGTACACCATTTTAATATTTATATTTCTGGCCTATCAATCTCGCAATCTCTTTCATAATGTCGTTTGTTATTTTCTCTAATATCTTTTTATTCATTTTTTTGTTGTAATATTCCTTGAAATATATTGGCTCGCCTATATTAATTTTGCATCTTCTAAGTCTGAGTAAAAACTTGCCTTTAGGTAAAATTTTATGTGAACCTATTATCCCCATAGGTAAAACTGGAACTTTTGCAGCAATTGCCAGTCTCGCAATGCCGGTTTTAGGTTGTTGTAATTTTCCGTTGATGCTTCTTGTACCTTCGGGGAAAATGCCTACAATCTCATTTTTTTTTAAGTGCTTTGATGCAGTCTGAAATGCATTTTTATTTATTTCTTTGTATCTCTTGCCTTTTGTTGGATCGACTGAAATGCTTCCCCCCCATTCCAGAAATTTTCTTAAAAAATAATTATTGAAATATCGCATATGGACATAAAAATGAATTTTTTTATTAAGCATTGGGATTATAACACTGGGTACAGCCAAGTCATCAAAAAAACTAGCATGATTGCATGCAACAATAAATGGGCTATTTCGGATAACATTATCTCTTCCATTTATTTCTTTTATAAACAGCTTTATAAAAGATGTTATTGTTAACTTTGCAATAGGATAAACCATAGCTAGAACTATTAAACCTCTTATTAAAAATCTTTTGGTGAACCTAAAACAGAAATAAAATAAATAAAAAATAAGAAAAATCTAAATATCCTTTAATCCACTTGTCTCGACATAAAAGCTTGCTTCTCCTTCAGGTAAGTTGGGGCTGTCAATCAGTTTCGCAACTCTGCTTCCTTTCTTGCCCTTTCTGAGGTAAAGCCTAAAAGTAGATGCGTGTCCGACAATATGCCCTCCAATTGCCTGCGTAGGGTCGCCAAAAAACATGTCAGGCCTTGCCATTACCTGGTTTGTTACATAAACGCATAAGTTGTACATCTGAGCCAGTTTTGAAAGGTCCCTCATATGCCTGTTTATCTTCTGCTGCCTTTCTGCCAATGTTCCTCTACCAATATACTCTGCCCTAAAGTGTGCTGTCAGAGAATCCACAATCACAAGCTTTACATCCAAATCTTGGTTTTTTATAAGGTCTTCTACCTTCTCTCCCAACAGCATCTGGTGGTCTGTATTGAATGCTTTTGCAACTTTAATGTTTTTAAGTACCCCTCTAGGGTCCAAACCAACACTTTTAGCAAGCTGCTCAATCCTTTCCGGCCTAAAAGTATTCTCTGTATCAATGTATACTGCAGTTGAGCCTGGAAATTGCTTCTGAGAGTTTACTGCTAAGATGTGACCTATTTGTGTTTTTCCAGAACCATACTCTCCAAAGCATTCTGTTAATGCTCCAGACTCAAAACCCCCGCCAACTAAAGTATCAAATGCCTTGCTTCCAGTAGATAGCTTAATAACTTGCTCTCTTTTTTTAAGGACATCTTCTCCGGATTCAAAACCCATGTCCAAAGAGGACCTTGCTACTGCTATAATCTTTTTAGCAGCTGCTTGTGTCATCCCGGTAACATCTATAAGCTCACCAGGGGTTGCTACTGCAACAGACATTAAGTCATTATAGCCTACAGATTCCAGCTTTTCAATAGTCGCAGGGCCTACACCAGGCAGATCTGATAAAGTTTTTTCTTTAACGGTTTTCTCCTCTTTAGAAGTTTTTAATTTTATGTCTTTTTCAAGTTTTTTTCCATCATTGGATATAACTTTTGGTTCCATTAATATTTGTTTCATTTGTTTCACCTTTTAAATTTTTTGTTATATAAAAAGTATTTCATACTTTTTATGTCCTGAAAA
>CAZTBE010000016.1:0-20379 GCA_964611745.1 uncultured Methanosarcinales archaeon
TACAAAAACTTCCATCAGGACAGCTTGTAGTTACTATTCCAAAGATTCTTGCAGAGTATGAAGGCTTAGAGAAAGGGGCAGAAATAGAGTTCAAGAAGCACAAAGAGGGGTTTATACTCAAAATAAAAAAATGAAACTGGATGATTTGGCATCATTAATGAAAATAACAAAAGATGAATTAATTGAGCAATTAAAGCAAAATGATGTTATTGAGCTAAAATTAATTGAAAAAAATAATGGCGTAATTAAAGACAATGGAAGTATTGAAATCATTGAATAATAAACAATGAAGAAAAAACCAACCAATAATTAAAAAATAATAATCAATGAAAAATAAAAATAATAAAATAATGATTAATAATAAAAACTCAATAAAAAAATAATTATTGAAATTTAAAACAGTTTCGGGGTATCGAAGATACCCCTATACGCTGTTTTACGGGCGCGTAAAAATGGAAAACATATTTTTTGAAGCTAAGAAAAAATTAAATATAATATATTAACAAAGAGGTAAAACATGGCTATAAGCATATTTATTGAATTAAGCGTTGTTATCATTATTGCGGTTCTTGTTGCAGGTATAATGCGGTTGCTAAGACAGCCGCTGGTTATAGGTTATATTCTAACTGGCATTATAGTAAGCCCTTATTTTCTTAATATAGTTAAATCTACAGATGCTATTGCAACTTTTGCGCAGATAGGCATAGTATTGCTTTTATTTATGGTTGGATTAAACTTAAATCCAAGAATAATAAAAGATGTTGGCAAGGTTTCTTTAGTTACTGGAGTTGGTCAGGTTATATTCACTTCTTTAGTTGGGTTTTTCATAGGTCAATTATTAGGTTTTTCTACGATAGTTTCAATATATATTGCTATTGCTCTGACATTCAGCAGCACTATAATAATCATGAAACTTTTATCAGATAAGGGAGACCTAGAAACCCTGTATGGAAGGATTGCTATCGGTTTTTTAATTATTCAGGATTTAATTGTAATAGTTATCTTGATGGTCATCTCATCAATCCCAGCCGGAATAAATTTTACTACTTTAGCACTTGAAACTGTTTTAAAAGGTGTGGGCGTATTACTTTTATTATTTCTAATAAGTGTTTATATTTTTCCGCAACTAACTAAGGCTATTGCTAAGTCCCAAGAATTTTTATTATTATTTTCAATTGGCTGGTGTTTTGCAATAGCTTCTCTTTTTTATTATTTAAATTTTTCAATAGAAGCAGGAGCGCTATTAGCAGGTATTACTCTGTCTTTATCCCCATACCACTATGAGATTGGTTCTAAAATGAAACCATTACGTGATTTTTTTATTATTTTGTTTTTCATATTACTGGGTTCCCAAATGATATTTACAAATATAAGCCAGTATATAATTCCTATCATAATATTTTCAATATTTATACTTATCGGGAATCCGCTAATAGTAATGGTATTAATGGGTTTGCTTGGCTATACTAAAAGAAATAGTTTTTTAGCAGGATTAACCGTAGCCCAGATAAGTGAATTTTCTTTAATTCTTGTTGCATTAGGCGTTAAAGTAGGGCATCTGACAACTGATATCTTGTCTCTCGTGACTATTATTGGTTTAATAACTATTGCTGGCTCTACTTACCTTATACTTTATGCAAATAAGATATACCCCCATTTATCAAGGTATCTGGGAATATTTGAAAGAAAAGGTGAAAAAGTCGATGAACATAAACACCATAAAGATGGAACTTACGATATTATTCTTTTTGGGTATGACAGAATTGGCTATGATATCCTAGAGTCTTTTAAAAAAATAAAAAAGAAGTTTCTTGTTGTAGATTATAATCCGGAAACAATAACAAAATTAGCAAAAGGGGGCTTTGATTGCAAGTACGGCGATGCAAGCGATTCTGAATTGCTAAATGAGTTAAACTTTTCAAAAATAAAAATGGTTGCCTCAACAATACATAACTTAGATACAAATCTTTTATTGATTAACAAGGTCAGGGAATCCAATAAAAAAGCAATTATAACAGTTGTTTCTCATCAGATTGATGAAGCAATGAAGTTGTATGATGCAGGCGCAACTTATGTGCTTATGCCTCATTTTTTAGGCGGGCACCATGTATCCACAATGATTGAAGAGCACGGATTAAATCTTAATAAATTTCTGAAAGAAAAGGTTGCCCATATAGAGCATTTGAGAAAAAGAAAAGAGATAGGCCATGAGCATCCGGCGCATAACTCAAATAGGGGATGATAATATGTTCTCAGGAATCCATATTCCAAAATTCTTTGGCGGCAGAAGAAAGAGAATCACCCAGCTGCTAAAAGAAGGTGAAGAATTATCCTCAAAAGAATTAGAAAGGGAAGAAGTTATAGCAAGTTTCTTCAAATATTTTAGTGAATTCATTCAAGAATCGAAAGAAAAAGAAATTCAAAAAGAGCTTGAGAATCAACTTGGAGAGAAAGAAAGAGAAGAAGTTCTTGTACCTTATTTTGGAAGATTGTTAGATATATTGACAAAAATTAGAAGTGTACTCAACTACCTAGAAGAATCGAATATCAAAATATTAGAAAATGTTGATGAACTTAATAAGTTAGTTGAAGAACATAATAAAAGCAGATGGAGACTTATCCCAAGAGACGAAAAAAATTCTTTTTAGATTTTCAAAATGTTTGTAATAAAAGGTTAGAAGAAAGAACCTCTATTGGCAATTTATTGAATTCTATAAAGACACAAATTAATAATATGATACTGATAATTGAGGAAGGACTGAAAGATGTAGACAAAATTGATAATCAAAAAGTACTGGAACTTCTGCATTCAGAAAAAGAAATTTTCTTGGTTGTTGCCAAAGCTCAACTGAAAGAACTTGGTTTTGAAGTTAAGTCTTTAGAGGATGTAACAGATTTAGAAGAATTAAACCAGGTTATTTTTGATAAGTTCGTAAGCAGAAGATTTTTAGACCAGGTAAAAAAAGGAAGGTCTGTCACTAAATGGAATAACAGATTAAGAAGAATAGCTGTGGCTTATATGGCTGTCTTTTATATCGGATTTCAAATAGCATTTCCTGCATACCTTGCCAGTGTGTATACCAGCCCTTCATACTCGACAAAAATCCATTACAAAGAAATTTACCAAAAGCTTCAGCAGGATTTTGAAACAGTAATATATACTTCTTCTGATGGAATACAAAACACTGCACTCTTGGTAAAAAATAAACAGCATAGCGAGACTAATAAAGTCGTGCTTTTTATCCATCCGAGAAATTATAATGCAACTAATAACCTTAATTATATAGACCAGTTGCGAGAAACAACTAAAGATATGGATTTTTTTACGCCAAACTTAAGAAATCATGGCCCAGACAATCCGCCTGGTTGGCTCAGATCCACTACCCTGGGTTTAAAAGAGGCTTTTGATGTTATAGGAGCAATAAATTATCTTGCTGAAAACGGTTATACAGAAATTGTTGTATACGGCCATTCGATTGGAGGAGCTGCTGTAATAAATGCCCTGGGAAAACATCAAAATTTAATATCAAACAAAATAAAGGTTAGAGGCGTTATAGTGGACAAAACATTTACCAATTCATACGATTTTATGGTGAGAAACCACCAAATTGCAGCTGGAAATTTAGGCGCTAACCTTGGTGCAGCACTTACCGGACAAAAAGAATATCCTGACATACCTGTACTAAGTAAAATATTGGAACCAAGCGGGTTGCAATCAGCTATAGCAATGAAATCAGCTGAGAAGATAAGCGGTTTCAAAGCATCAGAGAATGATCCGTCAGAAGCAATAAAGCTTATAAGTGTGCCAATAAGGGTCATAACTGCTAAGGGGGGTGATGTGTTTATGACTGAGGAAGGTGCCAGAACCTTAGTAAAAAACGCTCAACATGGCAAGCTTATTTTGGATTATAGCAACAAATCCTTAATTGGACGCCATGAAGAATCATCCGGTAATCCAGACGTTGTTGGCAAAATAACAGTTTTTATTAAGAAGGTTATGAGATAGCAAACCTTTTTAAATGCATATTTCTTATTTAATTGCAAAATGAAAACCAAAGAAAAGAAAGAAGATAAACTCAAAATATTAGCAGCTGGAGACATACATGGAGACACTGGACTAGCTGAAAAACTGGCAGAGAGAGCAGAGAAAGAGAAATGTGATTTAGTTATTTTATGCGGAGACTTGACAATGAGGGAGCAGTCAACAGATAATATTATAGGCCCATTTAAAAAAAGGAAAGAAAAAGTGCTGATTTTGCCTGGAAATCATGAAACAGTTGCTACAACAGATTTTCTTGCTGAACTGTATGGCGTGAAAAACATTCATGGATATTCTGTTAAATACAAGGATGTAGGGATTTTTGGCTGTGGAGGAGCAAATATAGGTTTATTCCAGTTAGAAGAGGATGAAATTTATGATTTGTTGAAAAAAGGTTTTAATAAAATCAAGTATATCAAGAAAAAAATAATGGCAACGCATGTGCACCCATCTGAAAGCAAGATGGAAAAATTTACAGAATTCTTTCCAGGAAGCAAAGGAGTAAAAAAAGCAATAGAAAAATTCCATCCAGACCTACTGCTTTGCAGCCATGTTCATGAAGCAGAAGGAATAGAAGAAAAGATTGGAAAAACCAAAGTTATTAGTGTTGGAAAGAAAGGGAAGATTATTAAGATTTAGTGGTATTCCTCTACATCCGGTATATCTATATCAACATCCTCTTTTTTATCTTCAGTTTCCTCTGTTGTATCCTCTGTTGTATTTTCAGGGCTTGGAGCGCTTCCGGAATCACTACCAAACATATTAAACATACCACCGCCAGAGCTTCCAGAGGAACTATTCAAACTCTCAGAAGAACTGCCTGAACTTCCAGAAGAGCTGTCAGAACTATCAGAAGACTCATCACTTCCAGAACTATTATCATCACCAAAAATATCAGAACTTTGCTGGTTGCTAGAACTATCTGAAGAATCACTGCTGCTGTCATCACTAAAAATATCAGAACTCTGCTGTCTGCTGTCTGGACTTGAACTATCACTAAAAAGATCTCCCTGGTTGCTCATGACATCTTCCTGGCCAACCAAAGAAGAAAGCATCTTTATGATTTTCTGTATCTCTTCATGGCTGTCCTCTTTTGTGTCTATGGTTATTTTCATATTAACTCTCTTTTTTATTCTCTTTGCTATTTAAGAATATAAATTTTTCTATAATTTACTTCTAAATCATGATTACTATAAATCATTCAAATCAATAAATTTAAATATGAATTATCTAATATAATTATTAAAAATGGAAAAAGGCGATGTGGATGATATATTCAAGGATTTTGAGCATAAAGTTACAGATAAAGAAGAGGCTCCACATCATCCTGTAAAAAAGGAAGTCCCTCATCATCCTAAAAAAGAATTAAACGAAGACCAACTTCTTAAAAATAAATATCAAAAAGCAGAACAGGCTTTGAAAGAGAAGTACAAAGAGGAAAAGACAACCTTAGAAGAGAAAAAAAAGAAAGAAATACCCAGACACATACAAACGCATACCAAAAATTCTTCAAATCTAGAAAGAGTTGCATATGTAGCTGTGATTCTTGTTTTAGTTGCATACACTGTTATAGATTTGTCCTTTTATCACGGAGAAAAAGAGGCTAAGGTAGAGTCTGACCAGACTGTTACTGCTGCTGCTGTGAAAAGCGGGGATAAGGCTAATGAAACTGAGAATAAGACAGTAGAAAAAACTGCTGAGGAAAAAGAACCTGTTAAAGAAGAAAAAAAGCTGTCCGGAGTTGTCACATTTACAATCGGTAATGTATATACAGAAGTAGATGAAAATGATGATATGGGCAAGATAAATAGGATAGCATTTACCATTGGTAATGGCAAAGACAAGATTCTAACACCTGTTGTGCATGTTTATGCTTATGATAGCACGCTGGATGAAAGCTGGGAAACAAAAAGCAGGGGAAAATATGAGGGTATAGCCATTGAACCAGGCAATAGGCAGACTGGAATCGTTGATTTAAGCCCAAAAACCTTTAGAAATCTTAATCTAAAGAAAAACATTAGGTTAACACTGGATGACACTAAGGATGGGTTTATTACTGCTGTTAATAAGGAAGTTCTTATTGAGTGATTTTAAAACATTTTCTGCCAATTCATCCAGATATTATTAACAACTTCTTTCAGTTCCATTCCCTTTATTCCTGCAACTTTTTTATATGCTTCTAAAACAAAAGCAGGCTCGTTTCTTTGAAATTTTTCCTTAGAGCTGAACGGGCTTAAATAAGGCGAGTCTGTTTCGCAGAATAATTGGGTAATTGGCACTATTTTTGCATTGTCCTGGAACTGGAAACTTTTAGTGACATTTGTCGGTATAGTCAAATACCAGTTATTGTCAACCACTTTCTTAACCAAAGATTTTTTCCCAGAAAAACAATGCATTATTATTTTCTTTAACTTAGAGCTTTGCAATATATCAACTGCATCTTCTTCGGCTTTTCTGGAATGGACAATTATTGGCTTGTTTAGTTTTTCAGCAAGAGAAATCATTTTTCCAAATAATTCTTTCTGCTCATCAATATTGTCTTTAACCCAGAAATAATCCAATCCTACTTCTCCAATTGCAATAATGTTTTTGTTATTCTTTTCAATGAATTTAATTTCTTCATCGATATTTAATTTTTCATTATTATTATTTTTTAATTTATTATTATTAATTGTTTTTAATTTATTTTTATTTATTTTTAATTGTATTTTATTATTGAAATTTTTTTTATTATTTTTATGATTATTGTTATTATCATATTGTACAGGATAAACACCTAAACATGCTTTAACAATATCATATCTTTTTGCTATTTCTAACGATTCTCTGTTTTTTTCAGAATTTGTTCCAGCAGTAAGAATTACTTTTACATTTGCTTTTCTGGCATTATCAATAACTCTGTCTAAATCATCATTAAAATAGCAATGGTCTAAGTGGGAATGTATGTCTATTAGCATTTTTTAAATTCCCTTGTTACTACACCCTGTAACATATAAACAAGATTATGAGGATAAATCGCCATAAATTTAAGTGTGGAAGCAACAGCGCCAATAGTATAACTAATAAGATCTAATTCTCTAAGAACATCCACAATATGCCTTTCAGATTGAATACTTTCAGATGTTTTTAAAAATTTGTTATATTCCATTCCAGAGAATAGGGCAACGTTTATTCCATAATAGGCTTCTTCATGTGCCTTATAACTCTCCACAACTCTATCAACAAGGTCCATTTATTGTAGAATTCTTAGCTTCTTTTTAAATTTTTAAGTTTTTTATTAGAAATGTTTATAAACATTATTGCACTACACTATATTATGGATAATGTTCGTAAGTTCGGTGCATAAAGAATTCTATATTTGTATTAGTCCATTAACTCAAATTTCATTTTTTAATTTTAATTTATTTCAATATTATAATGAAAATAAAAAATAATTTTAATGGAAAAATTAATGGTATAAAATGTCAATATATGTCAAGAACAAGCAATGGAAAGGGCATCTGAAGAATTATATGTCTATGGACAGTTTTCCTGAAATTAAAGGCTATGATTTCGATAATAAATTTGATTTTAAAAAATTTATTGATACCTACCAAAATATGGGTTTCCAGGGATCTAATTTGGGCATGGCTTTTAACATATTAACAAAAATGCTTGAAGAAAAAAAGCAGGGAAAACTGAGCATATGGATGTCATTTACCGGCAATATGATAAGCTCTGGAAATAGGGAAATTATCACATATCTTGTAAAAAACAAGCTTATTGACGGCATAACAACAACTGCAGCTTCTTTAGAGGAAGATATCATCAAATGCATAAAGCCATTCCATTTAGGAACTTTTGATATAAAAGGGGAATTCCTGCTGGATGAATCTATAGGCAGGATAGGCAATATTCTGGCTCCCATGGACCGTTATTTGTATTTTGAAAAGTTCTTTAATGATTTTTTTAAGAAATTGATGAAAGAATTTGATGGAATTCCATGCACTTACGAAGTTGCAAGAGAAATGGGAAAGCACATTAAAAACAATGCATTAACAAAGAAAAACTATACTAAATCATTTCTATATTGGGCAGCAAAAAACAACATTCCTATCTTCTGTCCTGGAATAACTGATGGAGCTATGGGTGATTTAACAACTTTCTTCAAAAGAAAAAACCCAAAATTTGCAATTGATGTCACAAAGGACAACTATACATTGACAAAAATACTCCAAAACACGAATAAAGCAGGATGCATAGTCTTAGGTGGAGGTATAGCAAAACATTTTTTATTGAATTCAGCTATTTTCAGGGAAGGCTTTGAATATTCTATCTACATAACTACTGCTAACGAATATGACGGCTCTGATTCCGGAGGCAACCAGGAAGAAGCAATAAGCTGGGCAAAAATAAAACCCAATGCACAACGTGTTAAAGTTGTTGCAGATGCTACGTTGATGTTTCCATTGTTAATTGCAGGCGCTATTTCTAAACTAAAACCTTTTAAATGAATAATTTATCCTATATTAATATGGATGCAATAATCTTAGCAGGCGGAAAAGGAAACAGGATGGAAACTGCATTGCCCAAGGCTTTAGTAGCTGTAAAAGGAAAGCCAATTTTAGCCTGGCAAATTGATTACCTTCTTAAATCAGGAATTGAAAAAATAGTTTTAGCCATCGGGCATAAGTCTAAAGAAATAATTGACTATGTAAAAAAGAATCATAAAGATGTGCAAATCGACTTTACAATTGAAGAAGATCTTTTAGGGACAGCCGGAGGCCTTAAACTTGCATTGCAGAAATGCAGCTCTGAATTTGTTGTGGCATTAAACTGTGATGACATTACTGATATTGACATTTCAGAGTTACAGGAGCCAAAAGAAAATAAAATTTGCGTAGCGCATCCGCAGCTGCAATTTGGAAGAATTCATGAAAAAGACGGTTATGCTGTTTTTGAAGAAAAGCCAATACTTAAGGATTGGGTAAGCTGCGGGTGGTATTTTCTTAATAGGGAAGAAATGCTGAAATCTTTGCCGGACAAGGGAATGCTGGAGTTTGATGTCTTTCCAGAAATGAAAATCAGATTATTCAAGCATGAAGGTTTCTGGAAAACTGTAAATACGCAGAAGGATATTCTTGAGTTTGAAAAAATTGAGTTGCCGGGTCTATTGAAGAGTTCATAAGCCTGTTTCAAAAAACTTAAATAGTAATAACCTTCTTAATCATAAACATGAAAACAAAAAAGAGTGTAGGTAATGGCCTGTGTGACAAAGCTTATGATGAAGCGCTGAAAGTGCCCCGTAACTGTTCACATACTTCTGGCATCAAAGCCTCTGCAAAAACTTCTGGTTATCCTCAAATCTGGGCAAGGGATAGCATGATTACCCTGCTTGGAGCAACCTGTATCAAAGATGCTAAGATTAAGAATTCCTTGAAATCCAGCTTTAATATTCTTGCAAAGGAGCAAAGCCTCCTTGGAATTATTCCTAATAATGTTGATGTGCGTTCGTTAAAGCCAAATTTTCAGGCTTATGCTGATGGCGGGCTTTGGTTTGTGATTGGAAATGCAAATTTCTTCAAACAGACAAATGACAAAAATTTTTTGAAGAAAAATTACCCTGCAATAAAAAAGTATTAAGATGGTATGAGTACCAGGATGTTGACCAAACAGGCCTTATTAATATGGCTGAGGCCTCTGATTGGGAAGATTTGTTTGCAGTCAGGGGAAAGGATTGTACGTAAACATACTTTATTATTTAGCTTTGAAGAATGCAGGTTTTATTGCTGAACAGCTAGGAGATAAAACACAATTAGGAATATGCAAAAAGAAAGCTAGACAGACACATTCTATTATTAACAAATATTTTTGGTACAATGGAGACACCCATACAAAATGTTATGTTAACTTTATAACTAGCCATGCAAAAATTTACTTTGGCACAGAGAATTATAAGAAGAATGACTTAAGTAATCTTGTGAAAAAATGTATCTTGCCCTGCAAGACAATTCTTCAAAATGATTCTTACTATCTGCCTTACATCACATTCCGCGATTTTGGAGAACGGTTTGATTCTTTTGGCAACTTACTAGCGATTCTTTCTGGTATTGCGGATGAAAAACATTCAAGATTACTGCTGGATTTTATTAAAAGAAACAATTTAGCAAATCCCTTTCCGATTAAAGCAATTTACCCAACTATTGCACATGGTGGAAAAGATTGGAGAGAATATTATCACCACAGTAATCGCAATCTCCCACACCAATACCATAATGGAGGCATCTGGCCATTTTTAGGCGGTTTTTATGTGGCAGCTTTAGTGAAAATGAAAGAATATACAGAAGCAAAAAAAGTTTTAACATCATTAGCGCTTTTGAACAAGAAAGGCAAGGAATCTTCATGGGAATTTAACGAGTGGTTCCATGGTCAAACAGCTAAGCCTATAGGGCAAGTTAAGCAGGCATGGTCCGCAGGAATGTATGTTTATGCATATGAAACAGTTCGCCAGAAAAAAGCATTATTTTTCTAATAATTGCCTCTTTTTACCATGCTGCCTTTTTATCATTTTCTCAATAGCTAGATTATGCGCTTGGACATAATATTTTGCAAATTCTTTCCAGTCAGCTAAGTTTGAAAGTTTTTTAGCCTCTAATTTCTCCTGTATCCTTTTTTTTCTTGGAAGCATTGACACGCGATAAAGCATTTCAACTAACTCATCAACTATCTCTCCCTTTTTTTTGCTTTCTGTTTTCAACACCTTGATGCCTGATTTTTTTGTCTGCTTGCTGTTTCTTAATATAAACCTTCCAAATCCAGAGACATCAGATGTTATAGACATAACACCATGGGCTGCAGTTTCCAAAGGAGTATAACCCCAAGGCTCGTACATAGAGGGAAAAATTCCAAGATGCATGCCTCTTATAGCTTCATCATAATCCATGGATAGCAACCCGTCAACAACAGAAACCGGAGAGGGATAAAAAATCACTTTTACCTTGTCATCTTCCTGGTTATCCAGCCCACATTCCAATAAAAATTTCATCACAGGATCATCTTTCTTTAATCCCTTGAATGCGCATATTGGGGGGTTTTCTGATTTTCCCCTACTGAACTTTAGCATTAATTTTTTGCTTTCTAAAAGGAAATGCTCATCAAACAGAACTTCTTTTTTAATTTCTTTTCCGTGTATCAGGCTTGAAATTATTCTCTTTTCAAGATGGGGCAATTCTTCCCTCACAGCATGTTCAATCACATCATAAATGCCTAAATTCTTCAAAATTGTCTCATTGGATTCTTTTACCGATGTCAATATAAATAAAAATACAAATATAGTATTTTGATAGTTCTCTTTCTTTAGCTTGTCATTTAATCTAGAAAGGGCATTAAACAAAATATCATATCCCTTAGTAGTCAGTTCATATCTCCCTGATGTAAAGAAAAGCAATGAATGGGGTATATCAATAGGATAATGGGGCAAAAAGTATGCATTCAGGAACCTATAGATTTTTTCTTTTGATTCTTTATGTAAAATTGTCCTATCTTCCAAAGAAGGAAATCTGTCCATCTCTAAACCATTTGGTGTTATCACATCCGGTTGTCTGCCAAGAATGTATCCCATCTCTTTTCCAGTTACCTCGCTAACAGATGTTAAAACATCAGAGTATTTAGCAGCCAGAAGTTCTAAGTGGTGGTATACAACAATTTTGCCACCATATTTGTATTCACGCTTCTTGGACACTGTCCTATCGTTTCTTAGTCCTTTAGCAATTTCTTTATATAGGTCATCTTTGTTATCTATTATTGTTCTCCCAAGCCATGTTGAGTGAGCTGTTACAACCAGTCCTACATTGGCATTTTCTTTTTTTAAATCTTTAATCAATGTAAAAGAAGGATCTGCAAAATGAAAATGTAAAATCCCTTTCTTGTTTTTAAAAAATTTTAATCTTAATAATTTTTTAACTAATTTGGAGGTTGAATCTCCCCATACCAGTTTAAGATTTATATCTGACGGATCGACTTTACTACTGGCAATATTTCGATATTTTAACTTTGAACCGATTGTTTTACAATCTACTTGGTAATTTTCAGCCATGGAATTCTTTATTTTTTTTAATTCTCCCAGTCTTCCGGAAAAATCAACTAGTATAGTCTTAGGCTTACCTTGAATCAGCCAATATCCATAATGGCAAATTATTTTTTCTTTTTGCAATTCGTCAAATATTTTCTTAATTTCGGGAGGTGGACTTAGCTCTTCAAATTCGATATCTGCAGATTTTTTATAATATGGTCCAATAGCATAGTAGTTGTCACCATAATACTTCTTCATTTCCTGTGACTTGGTTGCCATGACCGTATATACCCCACTTAGTCTATTAGACACTTGATTAGCTATTTCAATTAGAAATTCAGCTTTAGGTTTTATTTCTTTCATCTTATGATTATTTGTAGTAATTCCTAAAACAGAAAACTATATAAACATTTTGATTTGGATAATCTATTGATAAAAATTTGACCAAAAATGAAAGCAATAATTCTGGCAGGGGGATATGCGAAAAGACTTTGGCCTATAACAAAGCACCAGCCAAAGCAATTATTGCCGGTCGCTGGAAAAGCGATGATAGAGTACCCTCTTGAAAGAATTGAAGTTGTAAAGACGATTGACGAAAGCATCATCTCAATCAATGCTTATTTTGAGAATAATTTCAGGGAATGGTTTTCAAAATACCAGATCAGGAAAAAAACCAAGTTAGTTATAGAAAAAACATATTCCCAGAGAGAAAAACTAGGCTCTGTCGGAGCACTTGGTTTTCTTATAAAAAAACTGAAATTTAATTCAAATCTTATTGTAGTTGCAGGGGATAATCTGTTTGAGTTCTCAATAAGGGAAATATGTGCTTTTTTCAGGAAAAAAAAATCGCCAGTAATTGCGTTGTACAATATAAAAAACAAGAATAGAATAAAAGGCAAGTATGGCGTTGTTGAAATGGGTGAAAACAACAAAATTATTGGCTTTAAGGAAAAGCCCAGAAACCCAAAAACAAGCCTTATCAATATAGGCTGCTTAATCCTGCCCAGAAGTGATGTAAAGCTGATTTCAAAATATCTGGAAGAGGGCCATAATGCAGATACATTAGGGCATTTTATTGGATGGCTGGCAAAAAGAAAAAATGTGTATGGATATATTATTGACGATCCATGGTTTGATATAGGATCCTTTGAATCCTATAACCAGGCCAATAAGTATTACAGGGAGAAGAGATTGAATTTATTAAAGGAAAGAAAACTTATAATAAGTTAAAGGGTGTTATAATGGAGAGTATACTAAATATGCCAAAACCAATTGTCCTGATAAAACCAAACAGGAAAGAAATCGCTAGATATAAAAAAAAACAAATTCCCGGATTTTCTATAATAATACCTTCATTTAAAAGACCTAAGTTATTGGTCAAATGCATAGAGCATATTTTAAGAAGCAATAGCCTAAACAGCAATTTTAAAGCTACAATCTATGTAATGGACGGAACACCCAAGGGAAAACAGCAAACAGAGATAATAAATAATGTAAAAGCAATAGCCAAATCTTCTACTTTACCCATCTACCTTCTGATTGAAACAGGGAAATCGTCAATAATCAATGCAAAAATACAGGCTTCTGAATTTTGTAAGAAAGACGGCAATGAGCTATTTTTATTCATTGACAGTGATGTTTACGTTGATAGGAATGCCATTGATAATATGGTTAAAACACTAAAGGAAAACAGCAATGCTGCTTTCGTAAGTGGAGTTTCTTATTGGAATGGGGGAAAAAATAATGGAAAACTGTGTAAACCAGAACCAATCCTTGAAACAGCGGATAAAAACGGAAAAATAATAGCAAGGGATAATCTGGGCAGGTTGAAGAAAGGAAAATGGGCATACATTTCAGCAATCCATGGCGTTTATTTTGCTATTTATAAGAAAGCATATTTTAAAATTGGAGGGTACAATTCATTATTCCCAAACCATGGAGAAAATGTTGAATTGTCTGTAAGGTGCTGGAGAAATGCATTCCCCCTTGTATACAGCGACTCTATAAAGGCCAGACATGAATCAGAGTCAGCAGCTTCTATAATGCGGGCAAAAAATGCTAAAGTTGGCAGGGAAAAATTTATTTTGTCAACGCCAATCAAAATGCTTTATATATACAAGATAAAAGAGTTAGAAGAAATAGACCAATTTTATGAAATAATAAACAAAAAATGGATAGACCTTTTATTTGCTGATTCAGATAAGCATTTTATATCCTTCAATCTTCTAAAGACTTTCTCAGATATGATAGATGAAACTGTGGAAAACTACAAGGAGTTAAGATATTTCAGAAAAAAAGCTGATAATGACAAATTTAAATTTATGCCTTATTCTATTTTTGGTGATAAAGGATATTTTAAAAAATGCCTTAAAGAAGCAAAGAAAAAATAAATTTTTATTGCCTGCGAAAGGAAAGTTAATAATTTTTTCTTTAAATGGTTTATATTTTTAAATGCTCAAACATAAACATTTATAAACCAAAATAAAATACTGAAATTCTATGAAAACCACAGTCGATAAAATAAAGTCAGTGAAAGGCAAAGAAAAGTTATCTATGCTTACTGCATATGATTACAGTACTGCAAAGTATATGGATGAGGCAGGTGTTGATATAATATTGGTTGGGGACAGCTTAGGAATGGTTGTTTTGGGCTATAAGAATACTTTAAGCGTCACTATGGGAGATATGCTTAGGCATACAGGAGCTGTTTCCCGTGGTGTAGGTAATGCCCTGATTATTGGAGATTTGCCTGCTGGAAGTTACAATGACAATGAAACTGCCCTTTTAAATTCCAAGGCTTTGATTGAATCAGGAGCAGATACAGTAAAACTGGAAAATGAACCGGAAATCGCAAAATTTTTGGTAGAAAATAAAATAGAGGTTATGGGGCATGTTGGTTTAACTCCGCAAACAGTTACTGACTTTAAAGTACAGGGCAAAGAAGAAGAAACTGCAAACAAGATAATAAAAATGGCAAAGGATTTGGAAGAAGCAGGATGCTATGCTATAGTTCTGGAAGGAATTCCTTTGCAATTAGGAAAGAAAATAACAGGGCTACTTTCCGTGCCAACTATTGGCATCGGAGCAGGGCCTTATTGCGATGGCCAGGTTTTGGTAGTAAATGACATGCTCGGCCTTTATGATGAATTTACTCCTAAGTTTGTTAAAAAATATGCACATTTGGCAGATGAGATGAAAAATGCTTTTAAGAATTATGTTAAGGATGTTAAAGAAGGTAAATTTCCTGAAGATAAGCATTGTTTTCATTGAGAATAAAAAAAACAAAAGAATAGTATACAATAACTACAAACAACGGTGAAAAATAAATAAACAACAAATCAATGATTAATAATTATAAAAAAATTCAATGAAAAATAATGAGTCAATAAATAATGGCTGAAAGCAAAATTCTTCAAAATAAAAATGTTGTAATAGGGATAACAAGCAGTATTGCATGCTATAAGGTTCTTGATTTAATTAGAAAACTAAGAAAGTCAGGTGCTGATATTTATGTAATAATGACTGAAAATGCAACAAAACTTGTAGATACAAAAGATTTTGAAAAAGCAAGCAATAATGAAGTTTCAGTGCACTCTTTCAATAAAAATGTGGATTATATTGATTTTATAAAAAAAGACAAGAAAATAAAACACATTTCTTTGGCAGATAGAGCAGATTTATTTTTGATATGTCCGGCAACTGCTAATATAATCGGAAAGATAGCCAATGGTATTGCTGATGATTTATTGAGCTCAAGCATAATGGCTACTAATGCTACTGTCTTAATATGCCCTGCTATGAATGTTAAGATGTGGAAGAATCCAATAACTCAACAAAATGTAAACAAATTAAGAGAATTAAATTACGAATTCATAGACCCGGAATATGGAATTTTAGCCTGCGGCTATAAGGGCATAGGAAGATTAGCTGATTTAAATAAAATTGCTGATAGAATAGAAATGATAGTTGAACGAAGAACGGATTTAAAAGGAAAAAAAATTCTTGTTACTGCTGGTGCAACTTCTGAAGAGATTGATCCAGTAAGAGTCATCACAAACAAAAGTTCTGGAAAGATGGGAGTTTATATTGCTGAGCAGGCTTTCCTAAGAGGTGCAGATGTAACATTAATTAGGGGTACTAACTCAATAGAGCCACAATACCATTTTAAAAATATAAAAATTTATAGTGTCAAAGATTTATTTAATGCAATAAAAAATAATATAGAAAATAAAGATATAATGATCCATGCCGCTGCTGTTTCTGATTTTACAATAAACAACAAAGCAAATAATAAGATAAAAAGCGGGAGTAATCTGCATCTAGAATTGACTCCAACAACAAAAATATTTGAAAATATTAAAAAGATTAGGAGGGATATCAAATTAATAGGATTTAAGGCAGAATATAATGTAAGCAAAAAGGTATTAATCGACAGAGCTTATGAACTATTGAAAGATGCCCGCGCAGACATCGTAGTTGCAAATGACGTTGGCAAAAAAGACAGAGGTTTTGACACAGAGACAAATGAAGTTTATATTGTCAATAAAAATAAGAAAGTCAGGCATATAAATTTGGTAGATAAAAGAGTTATTGGGAATAAGATACTGGATGGGATAAAGAACTGATTATGTTACTTCTTCCCTTTTTTCTGCTCAAGTAAATAAACTATATTCTTAATTTCACCAAGCTGTTTTTTGGAAACATCTACTGTTATGCTTAATAATATAAATAGAACGAGAAGCATGAGCCAGTTGAATATTGCTATTACCATCAGCCAGCTTAGCTCTGCTTCCATGCTATAAACTTGGTTTATGAGCTGGAAACCTAAAATAGCTGCAGTGATACCTATTACCAAAAGAACTACTTCAAAAGTATTGATTCTTGTATCAGTCACCTAATCACCTTCTTTTTATGCCTATTTTACATCTGATTCTGGTATTATTTAAAATTTTCTTTTTTTGAACTGAATTAGAATACATAACATTTAAAAACAATTATTAATTTCTCGATTGTATGGCAAAGAAAAGCAGAGGAGTTAATGCCGGAAAGAAGCTTAAAACCAGAAGACACAAGAGCAGAAAGGCTGATAAATGGTTCATAAGGAGGGTTAGAAGGCTAAAAGCCAAATCTGACCCTTTAGAAGGAGCTTCCCAGGCAGATGGAATTGTTCTGGAGAAAGTGCAATTAGAGGCTAAACAGCCAAACTCTGCAATGAGAAAATGCGTAAGAATCCAATTAATCAAGAATGGAAGGCAAGTAACTGCTTTCTGTCCAGGAGATGGGGCAATAAAGCTGATTGACGAGCATGATAAGGTCATGGTTGAATGCATTGGAGGAGCAATGGGAAAGAGCAAAGGAGACATTCCCGGAGTAAGATGGCAAGTTGTCAAAATAAACGATCAAAGCTTAAATGCATTATTAAGGGGTATAATAGAAAAAGCTCGTAAATAACTCGTTTTTTCAATATTTTCCTCCCACCCACCCCAAACGCTTATAATAGAAAAAGCCAGGAAATAAAATGCAATCACAAATTAAAGCTTTTAACAGATGGGATCTGGATGGAATTAAGGTAGATGATCTTGGATTAAAAAACTATATATCCTTAAGGCCAAAAATCGTTCCTAAGACAGGAGCAAGATACGCAAAAAACCGGTTCCACAAAAGCAAGATCTTCATAGTTGAAAGATTAATAAATAAGATTATGATACCGGGCCATAAGAGCAAGAAACATTTTAAGACAAGTGGCCATACAACAGGAAAAGCCAACAAAGCTTTTTCCATTATGCAAAATGCTCTTGCTACAGTAGAAAAACAGACAAAAGAAAATCCAATAAAGGTTTTTGTCAAAGCTCTGGAAAATGCTGCTCAAAGAGAGGAAATAATAACAATAGAGTACGGTGGAGCAAGATACCCAAAATCAGTTGAATGCGCTCCACAAAGGCGCATTGATGTGGCTTTAAGGCACATGGCTCAGGGCGCTTACCATAAGTCCTTTAATTCAAAAAAATCAATAGAAAGCACACTTGCAGAAGAAATAATCAATGCTTACAGATTAAATGCGGGTTCTAACGCAATTTCCAAGAAATTAGAAGTTGAAAGACAGGCTGATGCTTCTAGGTAACGGGCTTTATCATTGATCTACCTTGATATTCGATTTCTGCTATAGTTGTGGTCCTAAACAAATTTAATCCTCTTGGACCCGTTGCAAAATCACTTAAAACATTTAGATTCGCTTTTGTATATTCTTCTCCTGTTTTTATAGAGCCAGAATATGCAAATCTTAAATTTGAGTCTGGTATATTGAAAAATGGACTGCCAGGATTTTCTTGCTTAAATGGAGGAAATAATTCAGCGGACGGAACTACTTTTCCAACAAGACCTTCTAATTTGTCTAGTATGGGTCCAAATGAGCCAATACTATGTCACTACTACCATAAAGCGCACGAGCGTAAGTTCTTCTTTTAGTATTTCGTTTTTTCCAACGCCATCCTTCATATTCAACAGTATCTCCTTCAGCATTTTGAAATAAATCCCGTACCTCTTGAGGGGCGGCTATGGTATTTGGAACTATAGCACCAGGATCAGCGTAAACTTCCAAATCACTCTTTATCCTTATATCTGGGGCTGGATCAATTCTATGAAATCTAGCTACAAACATGAAAGGATGTTCTTCAAACCAGGGAACATTCTCTCCACCATTATTATCATTAACCATTTCAATGAAGTAGCATTATACTCCTTTTAAATGTATCTTTTAAAGAATGAACAATTTTTTATTTCTTCCTTTTCTTGCCTTTCGACATCTCCTTAATCCAGACATCTCTTTGCGGGAATGGTATGCTTATTTTGTTCTTGTCAAACTCTTCCTTGATATCTTTGACAGTATCGAAATAAACTGACCAGAAATCCTCTTTCTTAACAGACGGCCTTACAGCAATATTGACAGAGCTGTCTCCCAGGCTTTTTGTCACAACCTGCGGTTCAGGATCTTTAAGAACGCGTTTATCGTTTTTCAGTATTTTATGTATTATCTTAATTGCTTTGTCTATATTTGAATCATAGCTGATGCCTACTTCCAGATTGAATATTTTCCTTGTTGGATTTCCAGTATAATTTTGTATAACATCCCCCCATATTTTGCTGTTTGGTATGGTTATTTTTATATTATCAGGGCTTTTCAAAATACAGGCTGCTATGCCTATTCTTTCAACCCCTCCAACAACACCCCCAATATTTACCCAATCTCCTACTTTAAATGGCTTGTGGAAAAGAATAAACACTCCTGATGCCAAATTACTCAAGGTATCCTGCAAAGCAAAGCCTATAACTAGGCCTGCTATACCCAAACCAGCAATTAAACCTGCAACATTAATACCCAGATTTGACAGCAGTACGACAATAAGTATTATCCATAATCCAACTTTAACTATATTTTCAATAAAAGTCTCAATTCCCCTGTCAAAATCAGCTTTCTCAAAGAACTTGTCTATTAAGCGTACCAGAATCCTTATTGCTATGTAACCAATAATTAATATTATGGCTATCGTTATGAGTTTAGGAGTATAACCAATAATTTTTTCTACAAAATCACTCCATAAGCTCTCCAACAAAGACGCCATATTGAGAAAATGTATGTTTTAGTTATTTAAAGGTTATGGTTTAAACAACGGAATTCCACCAATTTTTAATTGGTGGAATGAGTAGTGCTCGAAAACCACTCCTTATTGGTGGAATTCCGAGCATCAAAAACCACCTGAAAGTGAAGCTACTGAAATCATGCCACCCATCTCTGATGGGTGGTTTTTGACGAAAGGTACAGAAAGTGAGCCTGTTTCTTGTTCTAGTATATTGTAAAGATGATCCATTAAATCTAAATTTCGTACGAGTTGCTCGCTGCCATAACGACCTTTGTGCTTTTCAGCTAACTCTGCACGTACTTCATTAGCAGCACGACCTTTGGCAGTAGTTGCATGTACTTCAAGATTTAGATGGCCAACAGCATGGCCAAGAAAATACCACATATCAAAGAGCATCATATGTTCAGGATAAAATTCAGCAGCCATTGCGCCTTTGCGCTGCTCAGCTGACTTAACCCCTAGCATTCCAGTTTCTGAAATAGCCATGAGTAGGAAAGAATGTGATTTACTATTTAAAAGTTTCTACAAGCTCACATATTTTTAGTTTACTTTAATAACTACCTTACTTTCCCATCCTTAACATTCTCAACAGAAACATCTTCCTTATCTGTTTTTAACTTCAAATCATTAAAAAATACTTTTCCTTGCCTAGA
>CAZTBE010000017.1:0-19809 GCA_964611745.1 uncultured Methanosarcinales archaeon
GCAAACATCTGATACATCCCAAAACCCATTATTATAAAACCTAACCATAAGAATTTGTCCAGAACTAATTTCATGATTTCAAATTCCTGTTGTGTTGTTAAGCGTTTTTTCATTTTATCTTACAACTACGAAAAAGTCTTTTGTGGCGTAGTAATTAGGAGTACCAGATACTGATAAGTCGGTATCTTCAATCTGAAAAGTAAAAAAGTATGATCCTGCTTTTATACTGGCCGTATTTGGATCTACGTGTAATCTCACATTCCTAATATCTGTCTTGGTTGAACCTAATTCATATACATTAGTAGAAGCATACTGAAACCATTTTGCAGCATCCGCGTTAGTTGGACCATCAGTAGGTCCTGAAATAGCAGTGAATAACATCTTATATTTCAACTCTGTATCTTTTTTATTTCTAATACCTACAGACAAAAGTTCTGAGTCTCCCATGTCAAGGATTATCTCACTTCTTGAAAAAGACACCCTCTTATCATTATTTACTAAATCATTTTGAATTTGCTGTCTTACCTGATCTGTAACTTCTGAAGAAATTCCACCTATGTTTTTGAACATATTTTTTGTAAATCCTAAACCTAATCCAAGAATCGTCATTGCCATGACTATGATGACAATTGCTCTTATTGATAATTCTAAAGAAGCTTTTTTATTAAAATGCATTAATCTATACACCTCTTTTTGATATTTTAAATCTTAGATTAACTTATTTATAAAACTTTCTATTATGTTATGTAAAGCTTCCAAGTAAACAGTTTGAGGGCTGTGCCAGAGCGGACTGAAGTCAAAATGGGCATTTTTTAAAAACGAAAAATGCAGGCATTTTAATTGCAGATTTAATGTGATTCTTCCCACCCGCCTCCCCTAAATAGGCACAGCCCTTAATTTTGGATGTAGCTTAGAATATCCTGCTGAAAAACCCTTTTTTCTTCTTGCTCTCTTTTTCAAATTCTTTAAGAAGCTCTTTTTGTTTTTTGCTTAGCTTTTCAGGAACTTCTATAACAACCTCGACGTTTTCATTTCCAGTGCCATTACCATGCAAGTAAGGGATGCCTTTGCCTTTCATCCTGAAGATTGTGTTGTTTTGCGTACCAGCAGGTATTTTTAATTTAGCTTTTTCATCCAGAGTTGGAACTTCTATTTCTCCACCTAAAGCAGCTACAGCAAATGGAACAGGAATTTTAACATAAATGTCGTCGCCGTGCCTTTCAAATATATCATGCTCTTTTACATAAATTATTACATATAAATCTCCTGGTTCTGCGCCTTTTTCTCCTGCTTCGCCTTCTTTTACAACCCTTAGATTTGTGCCTTCCTCTGCTCCTGCAGGAACTTTAATCTCAAGCTTTCTTGTTTTTTTGACAACTCCAGTTCCATCACAGACTGCGCATTCTTCTTTTATATACTTTCCCTGGCCTCTGCACTTACCGCATGTAGTTGTTGTTGAAAACAATCCAAAAGGTGTTCTTTGCGTTCTTTTTTGCATTCCGCTTCCATTGCAGTCAGGGCAATTAATAATGTCTGATTCACTTTCAGCCCCAGAACCATGGCATTTTGTGCATTGCTCCAATCTTGGAACAACAATGTGCTTTGTTACTCCGGCAGCTGCTTCATTAAGGGTAATCTCCAAATCATACCTTAAATCAGCGCCCCTTCTAGGACCTCTTCTCTGTCTGAAAGGGCTTCTTCCACCAAAGAAACCTTCAAAGATACTGTCGAAATCAAAGCCTCTGCCTGTATCAGACATAAAATCAGAAAAATCAAAACCTTCAAAGCCCTTGAATTGGTCTGCAGTTGTGCCATACTGGTCATACTGTGTTCTTTTCTCATCATCTGCAAGAACAGCAGCCGCCTCATTTATTTCCTTGAACTTTTCAGCAGCATCTTTTTCTTTATTTAAGTCAGGATGATATTTTTTAGCTAGCTTCTTGTATGCTTTCTTAATCTCCTCTTTAGTTGAGTTCTTCTCTACACCTAATATCTTATAGTAATCTTTTGTCATTTTATTAGATTTTTATTATTTTTAATGAATTTTTTAATTGGATTTATTATTATTGCAGTAATTCCTCTTCAATTTTTTTTGTGAATTCAAATTCATCGCTAAAATCTTTTTTATATCTCTTCCTTAGATCTTCAAATCTTTCTTCCAGACTGACAATCTTGTTTCCTTTGGTTCTTTTGTCAGCGTAAAAGACAATTTTTTCATCTACTGTTTTTAGTTGGTTTCCTGGTTCTTCAATTGCATACAGCGTATGTTTTTTAACAACCTCACCAACCTCAGAAAATCCCATGCTTTTTAATAACTTTGCCCCAGCAATTACATGGTTTTCTTTTTCTCTTTCAATATCATGCAATAAAGCTGCTGCAGCTACCAGTTCTTTATTGACTTTAATCCCTTTTTTAATCAGTTTATCAGCAACCTCTTCAGCAAAGTCACATACTGTTTTGCAGTGCTCAATTACATTAGAAGGAGTTTTATTTTTATTTAAGATGTCTAGACATTCTTCTCGTGAAGGGATTTTTATGTTATTCATTTATTTCAACAAACAATAAAAATTTATTCATTAAAAATTAAAATAATAATTAAAAATAATTTAAATAAAATTAATAAAAAACTATTTCTTCTTCTTTTTATCTTCGTCTTCTACTTTATATTCTGCATCAACTACTTTCTCATCCTTTTTCTCTGTATTTGCTGAAGCTCCAGCTTGAGCTCCTGCTTGTGCTCCTTGCTGCTGTTTTTTAGCTTGTTCCTGCGCAACTTTCTGGTACATCTCTGTTGACATTTTCTGGACTAGCTTATTGACTTCATCCATCTTTGCCTTCAGAGCAGCAATATCCTTCTTGTCAGGCTTCAGCAATTCTTTCAGTTCCATTATCTTTCCTTTTACTGTCTCTAATTCTTTGCTGTCAACTTTGCCTTCAAATTCCTTAAACAGCTTCTCTGTTGAGTAAACCAGTGTATCTGCACTATTAATTGTTTCAACTTCATCTTTTCTTTTCTTGTCTTCCTCTGCATGAGACTCTGCTTCTTTCTTCATCTTTTCAACTTCTTCATCACTTAACTTATTTGGTGCAGTAATTTTGATGCTCTGCTCTTTCTTTGTTCCCAAATCTGTTGCCTTTACATTCAATATTCCATTTGCATCAATGTCAAATGAAACCTCTATCTGAGGTATGCCTCTAGGTGTTGGTGGAATTCCAACTAAATCAAATTGTCCAAGAACTTTATTGTCATTGAACATAGGCCTTTCACCCTGGCCAACCCTAATTGTAACAGCTGGCTGATTGTCAGCAGCTGTTGAAAATATTTGGGATTTCTTGCTTGGAATAGTTGTGTTTTTTTCAATCAGTTTGGTAAAAACACCTCCAAGTGTTTCTATTCCTAGTGTTAATGGTGTTACATCAAGCAATAGGATGTCTTTAACTTCTCCAGCTAGAACACCTGCTTGTATTGACGCTCCTTGTGCAACACATTCCATTGGATCTACTCCTCTTTCAGCTTTCTTTCCAACAAAATCTTCAACAAATTTCCTTACAATTGGCATTCTTGTTGGACCACCAACTAAAATGATTTTATTTATGTCATTAGCTGTTAATTTAGAATCTTTCATTGCTTGCTCCATTGGATGCTTGCATTTTTGTATGATTGGTTCTACTAATTGCTCTACTTTAGACCTTGCAAGCTTCATTGTAAGGTGTTTTGGGCTTCCATCTTGCGATGTTACGAACGGAAGGTTTATTTCTGTCTCTAAAGTTGTAGAAAGCTCTATTTTTGCTTTTTCTGCAGCTTCTCTGACACGCTGCATAGCTGTGTCATCCTCGCTTAAATCAATGCCTTCCTTGTTTTTGAAATCATCAACAATAAATTTCATCAGGGCTTCATCCATATCTGTTCCTCCTAGCTGTGTGTCTCCATTAGTTGCTTTAACCTCAAAAACTCCTTCAGAGAAATCCATTATTGTGACATCTAAAGTTCCACCGCCAAAATCAAAGACAAGAATTTTTAATTCTTTATCCATCTTGTCAATGCCGTAAGCCATTGAAGCAGATGTTGGTTCGTTTACAAGCCTAACAACTTCTAAGCCTGCTATAGTTCCAGCGTCTTTTGTAGCCTGCCTTTGATTGTCATCAAAATAAGCAGGTACTGTTATTACTGCTTTCTTTATCGGCTCTCCTCCAAATTCTTCTGCATCTTTCTTTATTTTTTGCAGTATAAAAGCAGAAATTTGTTGGGGTGAATATTTCTTGCCGTGTATTGTATACTCAAAATTGCTGCCCATCTTTCTTTTTGCAGCAGTTATTGTACCTTGCGGGTTGCTTATAGCTTGTCTACGAGCTGGCTCTCCAACCAACATCTGTCCGTCTTTTGTAAAGGCTACAACAGATGGAAATGCTTTTCCGTAAGCAGTCGTTCCTTCAGCGCTGGGTATAATTGTAGGTTTGCCTGCCTGCAAAACAGATGCAGCACTATTTGATGTACCTAAATCAATTCCAATAATCTTTTCTTTCTTCATTTTTGTTTTTTCAGTCATTTTTACATCACCATTAGTTTGTTTTTCATTTAATTTTTTTCAATTATTAATTCAATTTCTTTGTTTTCAAATTTTCATTGTTTGTTTTTTAATGAATCTCAAAATTCAAAATTTTCTTTAACTTTTCTTTGTCAGGAACCAAATCATTTAATTCAGCTCCTTCCAATGTCTTACCACCGCTTTTTAGGTAAGTTGCATACTGTCTCAAACTTTCTGCATCATTTTCATTTACAAAATGATTGAGCATGAACCATATACTTAATTGTTCACCATAGCTTTTGCATCCCATTGCAATTTTGCATTCCAATGGTTTTGCCTCATGAATTTTGCATCCAATTTCTTTATCGAAAAAAACACATTTCCCGTAAGGCCTGCCTTTCCTTAATATTCTTGGCCTGTGTTTTTTTGTATTGAACTTTTCAACTTCTTCCAAAAACTCTTTTTTCAAAACCTCGTCTGTTACTTCCAAGTGTTTTGCAATTTTTTGGATGTCTTCATCCACCAAAAAACCGCTGCCATATCTGCATCCATTACTGCATGCTTCGCATTTGCATGGATGTGTCAGCTTCAAAACATCATTAATCGGAGTGTTTTTGGTTAGTTTCAATTTTTTAATACAATACCTCTTTGTACAATATTATTTTTTCATTAATTTTATTTTTATATTATATTATTTTTTAAATTGAAATTATTTTTATTATTAATCAGTTTTGCGTCATTGTTTTTTGTATTATTTTTTATTGTCTTTTTTATCATTGTTTTCTTTAACTTTTTCACTTACCTTGACTTTTGAATGCCTCAAAACCTTGTCATTGAGCATGTACCCTTTCTGCAGTTCTTCTAAAATAATGCCTTCATCCTTGTCTGATTTTTCTTTCAGCATCACTTCATGCAGATAAGGATCAAATTTCTTCCCTAATGATTCAATAGGCTTTAGGCCTTCTGAATGCAAAAGTGAAATTAATTGCACATAGACCATTTCCATGCCCTTTACAAATTTTTCATTATCTTTAGTATTCTTTAATGCAATTTCAAACGTATCAATAGTTGACAATAATCTTTGTATTAACTCTGCTTTAGCGTATTTTACAAACTCTGCTTTTTCCTTATCAACCCTTTTTTTGTAGTTTTCAAACTCTGCCTGTGTTCTTTGCAATGTATCTGTAAGCTCTGCAATAATATCCTTATCAGTAGGTTTTTTTTCTTTGGCCTCTTTTTCTTGTTTCTTTGTTTCTCTCTCTTCGCTTTGCTTTTTGTCTTCTTTTTTCATTTTATTTTTGTTGACTTTAAATCAACGAAACTATGGTAGTATCAACTAGTATATAAAGTTTTCTATGTTTCAGTATACAAAAGACCACAATATTTAAATAGAAAGACGCTTTTAGGGTTAATTATGAGATATATACACAGAATAACAATAATGAACATAAGAAAACCTGTCCAGAAAAATGTTAACCAGGAACTGCAATGGCTAGGAAGCTCTTTAGGATTATTCAATCTAAGGGATAAGGATAAAAGTTGTTTTAGGGTTTTTATTGAGCTGATTAAGAACGCTAAGAAAGGTATTCCGTTGTCTAGCGATGAGTTAGCTGATAGGTTAGGATTAAGTCGTGGAACTGTTGTTCATCATTTGAATAAATTGCTTGATTCTGGAATCATTATACAGGCGCATAGAGGCTATATTCTAAGAGTAGATAACTTAAGAAAATTGATAGATGAAGTTGAGAAAGACCTAAGAAGGACTTGTGATGACTTAAGAAGCATGGCAAAAGAGATTGATGACAGTTTAGGGCTTTGAGAATAGGATATAATCAGTATATCTAATATGTCCAACTATATAAATCTTTCTATTTTTAATTACTTACTAGTAGTTAAGAAATCAAAACAGCATTAACAGCCCCATCCTGGCCAGGCCTTGAAGTTATTCTTGCTTTGCCTTTTTCTGTCTCTATTACTGTGCCTTTGGTCATTATGTTTCTTCTTACAAACTGCCTGTTAGCTGGGTTTTCAGCAACTGCTTTAATTTTTGTCTGCTCGTATTTTTTTGTTTTAGGATTATACAAGTTTGCAGTATCAGTGCTGAGAAGCCTTACTTTTCTGTTGATGCCTCTTGTTCTTATGCTTTTTGCCCGTCTTTTTTCCAGCTTTGTAAAAGCAGGCTCTCTGCCAAGCTCATAAGATTTTTCCTTTCTGCCCTGCTGCTTATATCTGCCTCCACTAGGCTTTCTTAAAGATCTTAATTGTGAAATTGCCATAAAAAGCAGGATAATGGACTTATTTATAAGGATTTCTGAAATTTTACGCGCCCGTAAAACAGCGTATGGGGATACCTGCGGTATCCCGAGACGACATTTTGTGTCGTTATTTTATCTGTCTCGGAGCATCGGAGATTTTACGTTGCCGTAAAACACTGTGGAGTGCTTTGCACTCCACTACTGGTGTGCAGGAATGCATAAGCAGGCATGCACAATAACACAAACATTTAAATACAAATAGCAAAACTCTAATCTTATATACGGGGTGTATTGAATGGCAGAACCTTCTAGACCACTGGATGCTTTGAATAATGCAAGAGACAAAAGAGTAATTGTTGATCTAAAAAATAACAGACAGTATGTTGGAAAACTAAAATCGTTTGACATACATATAAACGTAGTGCTTGAAGACGCTGAAGAACATGTTGATGGCCAGGTAAAGAGAAAATTGGGTGTAATATTCTTAAGAGGAGATACAATAACAATTATATCTCCGGAATAAATGAATTCTTAGGGGTTTAAAATGACTAAAGGAACGGCATCTATGGGCAAGAAGTCCGGGAAAAAGAATATGATACATTGCAGAAGATGCGGCAAAAGAACATATCATATGACAAAACATAAGTGCAGTTCCTGCGGTTATGGCAAAAGTGCCAGGCTAAGGGGCTATAATTGGCAGAAGAAATAAGAATATTTTTAAATTAAGCTAATTCTTTGTTAATTATGCGGGAGTGCCGGAGTGGCCAAACGGGACAGGCTTAGGCTAATCTTGGTGTTATAAGATACCTGTTAGCTTAGTGCTTACGCAGGTTCGAAACGATCTTTTGCGAAAAGCTCGATTAAAACATGCAATGAGGAATCTTTAATTCCTCGGAACGATGTAAAAGATTGACGAAAGTCCTGTCTCCCGCATTTTATATTTAAGCTATATTTATAGTAAACTTTAAATATTATTTAATTTATAGATTATTTTTGTTAAAAAGAGGTATAATAATGAAACATCTTAATTTTTTACTATTAACAATAATTTCTTTAATTTTGCTAGTAAGCATTACTTCAGCACAAGTAAGCCATCCAGCTTCTGAAATTACAGCAGGCACTTTTGGTGCTGGTGATTATACTATAACAAATACTGAAGAAGTATTTATTTCAATTAGCAATACTGAGGCTGGTGGACACGATTATAGGCTAGTATCAGCAGGTAGTTGTGGTGGTTGTGGTATTGGTGTGGGTAAATTTTCTATTTATGACAGCACAGCTGGTCAAAGCAGGTTAACTATAGGTACAGATGGCAATGTTGATATTCCGGGGGGTATTACTGTAGCAGACGAAATTCAGCTAGCCCGAGTAAGTGATTTAGGGACTTGTGATTCTACTAATCTTGGAGCCTTGGTATTTAAGACAACTGATGATGAACCTTATGTCTGTACAGGTTCTAACAACTGGGTATCTATGTCTGGATCTGGCGCTCCAGGAGATAGTGATGGTGATGGGGTGCAAGATGTATTGGATTGTTCTCCTGACGATGATCCTCTGGATACTAGTACATGGAAATTTCAACTCAAACCTTGTTACTTAGATCGTGATAGTGATGGTAGGAGAGCAAACTTTCCAACATTGGTATGTTCTGGTGATGAATGTGCTGGTTCTACTGGAAGCTCAGGAACTGACTGTGATGACGATCCCATCACAGGGAGCCAAATATATCAAAATTTTTTGGGTTTTATTGATTCAGATGATGATGATTATGGTACTGGTCCAGTAATCAATGTTTGCTCTGGAAACTCTTTGCTTTCGGGTTATGCTGGTATTGATGGTGATTGCCTCGACGATAATGAGAAAGTAAATCCGGATGGAGGTGCGTATACTTATCACCGAGGGGACGGGAGTTTTGACTACAACTGCGATGGAGTACAGCAAAAATCAATACCCTCTACTATCCCATCCTGCCAGAGGTGGAATGGGGTGCAAGTCATAAACCTTGGTTCCCAACAGGGGTGGTCAGGTACCGTGCCCGCCTGCGGGGCAACGGGAAACTATATAAGAACTGACTTCGTGAGTGGTGTTGGTTGCGTGACCGCCTGGCAAGAAACTAGAACACAATCATGTAATTAACCAAATCTACCTTTCGGATATTCTCAGGGCCAACTACCCTCAGCCTTACTTTCGGCATCATCCAGTGCTTAAATACCATCTCTAGAAATTACTAATTTTTTCGATTGCTAAATAACCGAATTACTATAAAAGAACATTACTAATCAAATCAATAATTATTTATTCTAATAGGTAAATATTTAAAGTGGTTTGAACAGTGTTACTATAGCCTATTTAATTTTCATCCAAAATGATAGAACTCTTTACATTGTTAATATCGATTCTGTTTGCAATATTTTTAATATTTACATTGTTTGCCAAAATATCATTGTTGATAAACTTAGTAATTCTTATAGCCTTATACTTTTTAATAAAGAAAGACCTGAAAGACAAAGATAATCATAAATATTATCTTATATCTTTGTTTCTGACAGCAATATTTTTTATTCTAAGTACTTTTGGATTTGTAAAGGATTTTTTAATGCTGACAGAAAAAATGCTGCTTTCTGTTGTAATAGTTTCAGTAATTGTATTGTACATATTTGCGCATGTAATTGCTTTTGTCTATGAATATTATATTCATCTGAAAGAAAAGTACAAAAGATGAAACTTAAGTTAGCTAACAAATTCTTGATTATAGGGCTTTTGTTGTATGTTGTTGCTGGAATTGTAGCTATAAGTAAAATAAGCTATAGCATTGTTATTCTTTTAAGCGCAATAATTTGTTTGGCATTTGGATTTTTTATGCATGTAAAGCAAAAATGGGCCAAATTATTCAAAAAGAGGAAGTAAATAACTAATAAAGTGATAGTAGTATACATATTACATATACGGGGAATCCAAAGGTATTTATACCAGTATTTCCATAAAAAGAACAGCGTGGGGGTGGAAATTTTTAATTCTAAGAAGAAGCTAGTAGCAATAGTATTTATTATAGTATTAGTATTAAATTTAGTATTATCTATCATTGGAGTGATAAGCCAATTCTGGTTCTGGATTATAGTGATAGTTATAGGTTTTGTTGCTTATAAGGTAATGCCGAGGTTGAAGTAAATTAGAAGGTATAGCGGGTTTTTTTATAACACTTTTATTCTAATTATAATTTCTTAGCTTTTGGCTTTGATTTTATAGTTAGTTTTAGAGCGTTATGTTTAACCCCACTACTTGATATGGGATATTTTTTATATATTTATATTTAACCTATATAAAATTTAAAGAATTTATATAAAAAGTAAAAAAAAGAAAAAGTAAAAATTAAGCCTTACCAAGAATTCTGAAGACTTTTGTTCCGCATTTAGGACATTCGCCCTTCATGGCTTTCATCTTGTTCTTCATAACAATCTCTTTACCGTTCTTAATTTTAACTTGCTTTTTACACTTCATACATCTTCCTTCTACATCTTTTGCCATTTTAAAACCACCTCGAGGTTATTTTGTTTTTTTATGAATAATTTAGAGTAAAACATGTATGATTATATATAAATGTTTGGTAAATTCCATATATAAATATTAGTTTATTACTGTTTTTTAACAATATCTATCAATTCTTTAATATTAGAAATCTCATAATCTGCACCAGACTTCTTAATTTTAGGATTCCCATATCTGGCAAAACATGTTCTCATTCCTATTGCATTTGCTCCTTTGATGTCTCTTCCAGGCCAGTCACCTACCATCAGACATTCAGAAGCCTTTAAATTTAATTGCTTCAAAGCAGCCTTAAATGGCAGTTTAGAAGGCTTTCTTTGCTTAGTATCTTCATATGCAATAACAGCATCAAAGTAATTGCTCAGCTTCATAGATGCTAATCTTATCCAGGCCTTAAGCTTCGGAGCGTCTGTTACTATTCCCAGTTTAATTCCCTTTCTCTTTAGCTTTAACAAAACGTAATCTACATTAGGATAGGGCTCTAAGAACCCGGTTCTGACTTTCCTGTAAGCAACTATGCCGCTGGCTAATACTTTGTAGTTGATTTTTCCTGTGAGTTTCTTCAGGAATTTCTGGAATATTGTCTTTTCTTCCAAGCCATGCTGATCATACAGTTCAAAAAGAACTTTAGTGGCTTTTTCATGCTTTATATTCAAGCCGGCACCTATCATAGCGTCTATTGCAGCCCTGCAGCTGTGCTTCTTCATCTTCATGAAATCAATTAAAGTGTTGTCTAAATCAAAAATTACTGCTTTTATCATAAAAAAAGTGATATATTAGCTTATTTATAGTTTTTGTTATTTAAAATTATGTCGATTAGAATATTAAATGTTATTATAGTAACAAAAAGTTTATAATAAAACAGGTTATTATTAAATCTAAAAATGGAAAAATTAAAAGTTGGAGTACTAGGCGCTACAGGCGCAGTTGGACAGAATTATATCAATCTTCTTAGAGACCACCCTTGGCTTGATATTTCCTTTTTAGCTGCATCAAAAAACTCAGATACTTTTCAAGAGGCAGTTTCAGAAAGAGGATGGTTTATGCCTCAGGATATTCCAGAACATGCCAGGAACATTAGTGTATGGGAAGCTTCTGATGTTGATAAAGCCAAGAGTCTTTGCGACTTTGTATTTAGTGCATTAGAGTCTGATCCAGCTAAAAATTTAGAATTACTATATGCACAAGAGGGTATTCCTGTTGTTTCCAATGCTTCAGCTTATAGGTGGGATTCTTTTGTGCCTATGCTCATTCCAGAAATTAATGCAGATCATATTGCTGTTATACCAAGACAAAAAGAAGTTAAAGGATATGAAGGATTTATTGTTGTAAAACCGAACTGCTCTTTACAATCCTACATGACACCACTTTATGCTTTAATGCAAAAAGATTTCACTATAGATAAAGTTGTTGTTACGACTTTACAGGCTTCTTCAGGAGCTGGATGGCCAGGAGTTCCATCTCTTGACTTAATTGACAATATTGTCCCTTATATTCCAAAAGAAGAAGACAAATCTGAGCAAGAGCCATATAAAATATTAGGAACAGTTGGAGAAAATGGAATAGAAAACTATTCAGGATTAAGTATATCTGCTACATGTACAAGAGTTCCTGTAAGAGATGGACATACCGCATCAGTCAATATTTCATTTAGTAATAAAAAACCTTCAAGACAAGAGATTATCGAAATTTGGAATAGTTTCAGAGGACTCCCTCAAGAGTACAAGCTTCCTTCTGCACCAGAACAACCAATAATTTACAGAGAAGAAGATAACAGACCGCAGCCAATATTAGATAGAGATGCAGATAAAGGGATGGCTGTAACAGTTGGCAAGTTAAGAGAATGTCCTGTCTTTGATTATAAATTTGTTGCTCTTTCTCATAATACAATTAGAGGAGCAGCTGGTGGGGGAATACTAAATGCAGAATTATTAGTTAAAGATGGATATCTTCAAAATAGGCTTAAATAAAATTAATTGATATTTTTACTCAACTCTAAACAAAGGAGCCATGATCCATTCTGATTTACATTTGGGGCATTTGCTTGGCTTTTTGATTTTGCTTCTTTCTTTGAATTTAAAACCGCATTTTTTGCATTGTGCTGGCTTTTGTAATAGTTTTTTCGGTCTTATTGAATATTTGATGTGTTCTAAATCTTTTAAAATCTCAAATAATTCAACTTTGAAATCATTTGCTAGCTGTTGAGCTGATTTTTCTTCTTTGATTAGAATTTCGATTATTTTCTCTCTTCGGGTCATTTTAGATGCTTTTCAAAAAACTCTAAAACGCGTTTTTCATATTCTACTTTATTCAAGGCATAAGTTGCTCCATGATCTGCATTGTCTACTACCCATAACTCTGTTTTTTTATTAGCATTGTGTAATACATTAGCTTCATTAACTGGTATTTGGCTGTCTTTTTTGCCATGTATTATCAAAACAGGTTTGTTAATATTTTTTATTGCAGTTGCTGGACTTACATCTTTGAGGTCTACATTAAAAAACATTTTTCCATAAATCCTTGTCAATTGAACAAATGGATATTTTAAAAAATAGAAATTCTTATACATGGATTCTATCATATTATTTAGATTTGAATAAGCACTATCAGAAACAATTGCTTTAATATCATTATTTTTGTTCATTATAGCAACAGAACCTCCTAATGAAAATCCTAAAGCGCCGATATTTTTTACATCTTTTCTATTCTCCAAGTAATTAACTGCTCCATCTAAATCATTAACTTCCTTAAAACCAACAGTTGTGTAGCTTCCTTCACTCTCTCCAAAACTTCTAAAGTCAAATAAGAATACATTGAATTTTTTAAGTAAAAACATTGAGAATGGAAGAACATCTGCTTTATTTGTAGGGTAGCCATGCATTACAATTATTGTGTTGTTGCTTTTATCGCTTGGTATAAACCATGCTTTTAGATTTAATCCATCAGAGCTTTCAAATGTAACACTTTCATATTTTAATTTAAAACTTTCTGGGGTAAATTCAACAGGCCATTTTCCTGGCTTTATTGACATGAAAAAAGTTAAGAAAGAGAACAATATAATGAAAGCAATAACTATTAAAAGTATCATTATTAGGTTTTTTGGGATTATGTCAACCATTAAATTATTATTATATTGAAGATATAAAAATATTTGGGAAATGAAATTGAAATTTAGATTATTTATTTTTTGGTTCAAAAGTTTTCAGAAATTGATTTAAATTGTTAACTATCAAACCTCGGGATTAGGGGTTATTGTCAAATAACCGAAACCACTTTCTGGAGCATTCCAAGGGCGTGGATTACCATAACCTACAACAAGTATTTTTTCATTGTTACATATTAAACAATCTTATATTTATCTTTGCCAATATAAAAAACCAAAACTTTAAAATACCAGAAAAAAACTAAATTGTTATGGACACAGTAGAATCTTTAAACTGGCTAAAGAAAAACAATTTGTACGAGTTATCAGAGAAACTTTCTATGCGGATAAAGAAAGTATTTGTTCCTTGTTTGAATGTAAAGGATGAAAAAATTCTTGTAGTTGGGGATATTGGTTCTGAGAATAGAAAGATAGCAGCAGCTATGTCTGGGGCTTATTACCTTGCAGCCCAACAATTAAGCTTGGATGCAAAGCTTGTTTTTCAGAAAGTGAAGAGCAGGGGAGATATTGCAGATGAGGATGTTGTAAATTCTTTATCAGAGCTGCCAGAGAAAAATGTCATAATACTTAATATGTCTGATAAGCTCGGGAATATAAAAGATCTTGGAAAAAGTTTCAGGAGATGGATAAAGAAAAAAAACCATAGATTTGTTTCTGCAATGAGTTTAGGAGACCTTAACACAAATCAAATAGAATCGATTACAGATGCAATGGATATTAGTTATAAGCCTTTTCAAGCAAATCATGAGAAATTAAGAAAACTTTTTGATACTACAGATGAAATACATATAACAACAGATGCTGGAACTGATTTTTATTATAATATCAAAGGTATTACATCTATAACAGCAGATGGCAACTACACAGCACCTGGTTCTGGAGGAAATTTGCCTGCTGGAGAAGTTTATACGCCTCCTAATGGAAAAAGGATAGAAGGGAAAATTGTAATTGACGGAAGCTCCAGAATCCAGAATGGGACCATACTGATAAAAGAACCAATGACGCTTAAAGTTGAAGATGGAAACATTACTGGAATAGCTGGCGGCAAAGAGGCAAAAGAATTAGAGAATACCTTGGACTGGGCTGCTTCTGTGGCAAAGCATCCTGGAAGCGTAAGAAGGGTTTGCGAGCTGGGCATAGGATTAAATCCAAAAGCTAAGCTTATTGGAGCAACTATTGTTGACGAGAAGGTTTTGGGTACTGCACATATAGGTATTGGAAGCAATTATTGGTTTGGGGGCAATATTTATGCAATAATACACCTTGACCAGGTGTTTAAGAATCCTAAGATAGAGTTTGATGGAAAGGTGATTGAGATTTGATAATAAAATTAAAAATGAAATACAAGCAAGTAATATTGGTAAGAGAAGACTTAAAATTGCCTCGAGGAAAATTGGCTGCTCAATCAGCTCATGCCTCTTTAGACGCAGCAATGAAATCAGATAAAAAAATACTGGAAAATTGGAAAGCTCAAGGTGGTAAAAAAGTTGTTTTGAAGGTAGCGGATGAAAAAGAATTGTTCAAGTACATGAGCATGCTGGAAAATGAAGGAATAAAAGTAGCTTTGATTAAGGATGCTGGCCATACTGTTGTAGAGCCAGGGACTATCACATGTTTGGGGGTAGGCCCAGATTTGGAAGAAAAGATTAATAGGGTTACTGGGAAACTGAAGATGGTTTAGTTAATTTTTTAAATAATGATTTATTCTAGGATTGTTTTGTTGGGCCCATAGCTCAGTCTGGGAGCCTTTTGCAAAAAGCCTCGGGAAAAGCGGGCGACATTCGGAACTCTGTTCCTCAGTCCTCCTAACGAGTAGGCTTTGCAAGGCTGGACAATAGAGCGCGAGACTCTTAATCTTGAGGTCGGGGGTTCGAATCCCTCTGGGCCCATTTAGTAATTTTTTTAAACCGATATGCATTACCTGCACTTATGGGAGGAACTATCAATAGCAAGGCACCAAAGGCTCTTTTAAGCACTTCTATTATAGGAACTAATATTGGTGAATTAGTTATTGAACCACGTACAGGGTTATTAAGACATTTTTCTCCTGGAAGAACATATTCTGCGATTATTATGTATGACCTGACATTAGACCGACCAAAGTTCAACCCTAATGGAGACAATCTTAGGAACGATGTTCTGCCTTTTGAAGTTGAGGCTGTGCAAACTAATGAAGGTATAGAATTCTGTCCTGAAAATAGAGTAGAAATTTCCGGATGGCTAGCGAGAAGAACTCAGCTTGAAAGAGAAGCACAAGGTTATAATCAAGATTATGTAAATGTTATTGTTTATGGAGATAGCAATTAATTTCTATTTCCCAACCAACCCCTGCAAAGCATTATACGCTTTCATAGAATCTTTCTTGCCTAAAATAAAACTTAACTCTGTCTTTGTGGAAACTATTTCATAGATGTTTATTTGCTCCCACGCCAGTTTTCTTATTGCAGTAAAAATAACTCCCGGAGTTGTTAAGAATTTTTCACCTTCAAAAACAATTGTCAATGCAACCAAATCAAATTCTTTGTTAAGGATTTTTTCCCCTTTTAAAAAGTTAGAGAGCTTTTCTTTATATTTTTCATTAGTAACTATGCTTACCTCATTACTCCCTAAAATAATATTTAATGTGTCTCCTCTTTTAAAATCAACTAAACCATATAAATTTTTTATTTTACTCAACAAATTGCTGGATTTAACAACATTAAAGTCAACAATGTTTGTTCTCACTATGATTTCTCCCCGAAATTTAAATTTCCTGATTTTTTTGTCAAAACTCTGCAGTTCCTCTTCATACCTTCTCAAAGCCATCACAATTGCAGATTCTTTTACCTTTTTTCCTAGTTCCTGTTCAATCTCCGGCTTTAACTGTTCTGCAAGATTTCCATGGCTAATCAATTCCTTGCCCATAGCCTCCAGCAAAAATGTATTTTCACTTACATATTTTTTGACTAAGTGGCTTACAGTTACCATTTGAAATTTCTTTATTTAGTTTTTGTTACTATAATAACACTAAGTTTTTATATTTAATATATAATACTTCCTATCTTAATGACAAAAAGAATGAGGAGAAAAATAATAAACTCCATGGAGTATGACCTGCTGGAATCTGAAGATGATGATTATGGATCATTCGCTGATTTCTATAGTTTTAATGATTTGATGAATGAGTTTGAGGATAAATAAAACTAATTCTTGAATAAAATGGTAAACTATAATGTATTAAAGGCTGGAGGAACATCCGTAGGTACGCCAGAGTCTATGGAGACAATTATTGAGGAAACTCTACATATTCATGGTCAAGCGTTAAGTGAAGATCAAGATTCTGTTACTATTTTAGTTGTTTCTGCAACAGGCAAGCAAGAAACTGGCGACATTAGAACTAAAAATACAGATCTGTTGGAAGAAATTTTAAGAGGTGAAAATGTTAATGCTAATATAGAAGAAATAATGCGTAGAGAGCAGAGAGTTTTATCACATTTTGGTTTATCTGAGGATTTTAACAATGAAAATTTTCAATTAATGCAACGTTATCTAAGTTCTGGAGATATTTCTGATGAAGAAAAGCATCCATTAGTAGCAACAATAGTAGGAGAAAGATTAAAGGCGAGACAATTTGAGTCTGTATTAAATCTAAGGAGGAAAGATGCTGCTGTTTTTGTTGATTATGATAAAAGTGGTGTTACTACAACTGGGGATTTCAGGAATGCAAAAAAAACTTCTCATACTTATGATGATATACAGGATGCTTTATCAAAGCCAGGATACAAGGGTAAGATTGTAGTACTTGGAGGTTTTATGGGAATTTATGAAGAAACCAATAAAGTGACAACTTTAGAAAGAGGTGGTTCTGATACACATGCAGTCTGGATTGCCTGTGCATTAGGGGCTAAGCGCGCATATATTTATAGTGATACTCCTCTTAAGGAAGCTAATCCAGGTATTGTCCCTAATGCAAGAGTTATTGATAGGGTAACATATGGCGAGATGGCTGAGATTATTAGTTATGGTGCAGAAATATTATCAGAAAGGGCAAATGAGGCTGCTGAAGAGTCTTTACTAGAATTGGTTTTAAGAAGTACAAATAAAAAAAATCCTGGAGAAACTGTGGTAAGTTCAAGGATAAATGGTGGCTATAGTGGAATTAAATGTATTGGAGCTAAGCCTTCTGTTGTTTTAGCATTAAGTAATTTGCCAGATGTCCCAGGAGCATATAATCAAGTTACAGAAATACTAAACAGGTACCAAATTGGTTTTATGAATGAAGCAGGTGATTTAAAACATTCAAGCATGGTAGTTGTAGGTTCACCTGATAATCCATTAGAGATAAACATAGGAAGAGTTCTAAGAGATATAAGTGAATTGGGATTGGGTGTTAGTTTACACTATGATACTACAAGAATTGGTTTAATTGGTGAAGGTATTGGAAGACAACCTAAAGGATTAGCGGCAATAGGCGAAACTCTGGATACATTAGGCCTGCCAATGAATATGATATCAAGCCCAATGAATGGAATAGCATTATCTATCATAACCGATCAAACTCATGTTTCAGGGGTTGTAAGAGGTTTATACGATAAAGTGTTTAAAGGTTAATTCTAACTCTTGGTTTTACACAATGTTTATAAAAACAAAATTTATTTCTAAATATTAATGAATAAAAATAATAAAGAGAGTAAAAATTCTGAAGAAAAAGAATTATTCTGGGCAGACCAGTTGGCACAGCAAATAATCAACAGAAAAAAGTTCCATTATATTGATAAAAAAATTCCAAAGTTTGATATTTTTACAGTAAAGACCTCTGCTTCTTTATCCGGAGTTTTGCATATTGGCAGGTTAAGCGATACAATCAGGGGTGAAACCGTCTACAGGGCCTTGAAGGACGCTAAAGTCAAAACAAAATTAATCTGGGTTGCAGAAGACATGGATCCATTAAGAAAAGTGCCAAAAAACGTGCCAAAAGAATTTGAAAAATACATTGGAATGTCAGTAACTGATGTTCCTGATCCTGATGGAAATTATAAGAATTATGCAGAAAGGTTCAAAGCCGAATATTTTGAAGTTTTGGATAAGTTTGTTACAACAAAGATGGAAAAATTTTCCATGAGGGAAGAATACAAAAAAGGATGCTTTAATAAATACATAAAAAAGATTCTTGAAAAAGCTGAAGAAATAAGGGAAATACAAAACAAGTACAGGACCAATAAATTAGCTAAGGGCTTTATACCCTGGAAGCCAATATGTGACAATTGCGGCAAGATTGTTACAACCCAAGTTAAGGATTTTTCTGATGGTGTTGTAAAGTACCAATGCAGGGATTATGATTTTGAAACTGTAACAGCAGTTGGATGCAATCATAAAGGAGAAAATGACCCTCTGAAAGGCAGTGGTAAACTTTTATGGAAAAGCGAGTGGGCTGCCCAATGGGCGCATTGGAAGATTGCATCAGAAGGTGCTGGAAAAGAGTACCAAGTTCCTAACAGCGCTTTTTGGATTAATGCAGAGATTGTTGAGAAAGTTTTAGGATTTCCAATGCCTGCACCAATATTTTATGAGCATCTGATGATAGATGGAGAAAAAATGTCTGCTTCTTTGGGAAATGTTGTTTACCCAAAAGACTGGCTGGAAGTAGCGCCTGCCGAACTACTGCGTTTTTTTTACAATAAGAGGATAATGAAGACCAGGAGCTTTTCATGGAAAGATTTGTCAAAGTTCTATGATGATTATGACAATCATATGAATGTTTACCTGGGTAAAACTGAGCTGGATAACAAGAAAGAAGAGCAGCATATGAAAAGATTGTTTGAGATAAGCCATGGTGAAAAAATAAGCCCTGTAAATATTTCATTTTCCCATGCAGTCATGGTTGCGCAGATAGGCCCTACAGAAGAGGATATGATAAGGAGTTTAGAGAAAACAGGGCATTATGACAAGAAGATGCATGATGCTATTTTTGAGAGAATTAATAAAGCTAAGATCTGGCTGGAGAAATACGCTCCGGATGATGTTAAATTTACTGTGCAGGATGCTGTTCCAAAAGATTTGAAATTAAATGCAAAGGAAAAAAAGGCTTTGCACTTAGTGGTTAAGGCCTTGGAAAAGAAAAGATGGAATGAGAAAACCTTGTTTGAGGAATTCTATAATATTTGCAAGAAAGTTGATATAAAAAATACTGATTTCTTTAAGGCTGCATATAATGTTCTGTTGAATAAAGATCGCGGTCCAAAACTGGCTCCTTTTATACTTGCTTTGGGCAAGGAGAGGGTTGTTGAATTGTTTGAGAAGGTTTAGATAAAACCGAAAGGTTTATATATTAGTTTCATTACTC
>CAZTBE010000018.1:0-19523 GCA_964611745.1 uncultured Methanosarcinales archaeon
TTTTTATGGGGCATATGAAATAACCACTATTTAGCCTTTACTTTACATAGTCTACATAGTAACTACTATTTAAATATTACGTTTTTGTATACTACTATACCATTGTATTAAAATCCCATTTTCATTATATTTTTTTGCCCCATAATAAATAAATTGCAGGGCCATTATCGTCTTTCCAGTTCCCGGAGCTCCAGTGATCAGGATGTTAGAATTCTTTCGTAAACTCCCTTTAAGAACTTGATCTAAGCCTCTTGTGCCTGTCTTAATCTTTTCTACCATCATATCACCTTTTTTTGATAATTATTAAAATACTAGTATAAAAATCTTATGTTTACTCCTTTTGCAATCAATAACAAAAATATTTATAAATAAGCCAATTTATAGGTATAATATGCAAAACTATAAGAGAAATAAAATAATTGAATGACTTGTTCTTAGTTACGTTAGTTATAAACCTAAATTAGAGGTTAAAATGCATATAACTGAAAAACAAAAGTACCAATTGAAGAAATTCATAAAAGAACTTGAGCTGCATAGAGGCAGGCATACAGAACTTGTGTCAGTCTACATACCAAAAGGTTATGATATTATAAAGATTATTAATCATCTGGACCAGGAAAAAGGCACAGCAACTAATATTAAATCTGCTTCAACAAGGAAGAATGTAATAGATGCTTTGGAAAAAATGATACGGCATCTGCGTTTGTATAAAAGGACTCCTGAAAACGGTCTGGCTGTTTTCTCTGGAAATGTTGCAAAAAGAGAAGGCCAGCAGGATTTTGAAGTGTGGAGTATTGAACCTCCGCTGCCATTAAAGACAAGGATTTATAGATGTGACAAAGAGTTTGTTCTTGAGCTGTTGAGGGATATGCTTGACATCAAAGAAGTTTATGGGCTTGTTATTGTTGACAGGAGGGATGCAAACATAGCTTATCTTAAGGGCAAAACAATAATACCCCTGGTAAAAACGCATTCTGAGGTCCCTGGGAAAACCAGGGCTGGAGGACAATCAGCCGCAAGATTTGAAAGATTAAGAGAAGGGGCAAAGAAAGACCACTTTAAGAAGGTAGCTGAGTATATGAAAGAGCAGTTTTTGAGCAATAAAAACCTGAAAGGAATAATAGTAGGAGGCCCAGGCCCAACAAAACATGATTTCATAGAAGGAGGACATATAACCACAGAAGTAAAAAATAAAATTATAGCTATAAAAGATTTGAGTTATACTGGAGAATTTGGTTTGCAGGAGCTGGTGGACAGAAGCCAGGATGTGCTTGCGAAAGAAGAGATTATGGAGGAAAAGAAAATTCTTGGAAGGTTTTTTGAGTTATTGTCAACAAAACCTGGCACGGTTTCTTACGGTGTTAACGAAGTGATGAAAAATCTGAAACTAGGTGCGGTTGATACTTTGCTGTTGTCAGAGAAATTGGATGAGAAGAAGATGGAAGAATTTGAAAATGAGGCAAAGCTTGTAGGGACAACTGTCAAAATTATTTCTACTGAAACAAGAGAAGGAGTACAATTAAAGGATATTGGAAAAGTAGCTGCTATTTTGAGGTATGAGGTCAGCGGTTCTTAGTTTCATTAACAATAAAAAACAATGAAAATCAAAAATTTTCAAGCATAAAAAGTAATTCATACTTTTTATACAATAAAAAAATTTCAATTTTAAAAATAATAAAAAAATAATGAACATTAAAAAATGAAATTAGTTGAGCAGGCATTTAATGAGCTGTTTCAGGATAGAAATCTGGAAGATTATACTTTGAAAATAAAATATACAGATAAATTCAAGCCATATAATGCTAATGTAAGATATACCAGAGATTCTTTTCAGTTCAATTTAAGCAGGAAATGGAGAAAAATAAGCAAAGAAATACAAATCGGGCTTATACAGGGGTTGATGCTTAAAGTTTTTAAAGATAAAAGAAAAACAACAAATATAGATTTGTACAATAGTTTTATGAAAAATCTGCATATAAGCATCCCAAAAATTAATAATGATCCTGTGCTGGAAGAATCTTTCAATAAAATCAATGAAAAATATTTTTTTGGTTTGATAGAAAAGCCAAACTTAACGCGGCATAATTCTATAAGGAGGTTAGGCTCTTATGAATATGGAACTGATACAATATCTATAAGTGAAGTTCTTCTTTCTGATAAAAATTTATTGGATTATGTAATGTATCACGAAATACTGCATAAAAAGCATAAGTTTTATGAGAAGAATGGAAGAACCTTTCATCATACAAAAGAATTCAGAAGAATGGAAAGAAGTTTTGAGGGTAGTGGAGAAATGGAAGACAGGATTAAGAGATTGATGAGGCATAAGAGAAGGAAAAAGTTTGGGTGGTTTTGACATTCAAAACCAGCGGAAATTTTAAAAAAATTTCCTGGGCTTTGGAACATAGGGTTCCAAAACCTTTATATATATCTCTTTTTTCCGAATCTGTAAGGGTGGTACAATGACTCAAAGTTCAAGGCTTCTTCCGTTGGCGGCAATGGAAAAAATACTTAAGCAGTGCGGAGCTGACAGAGTTTCAGACAAAGCAAAAGTAGCATTAAAGAATACTATGGAGGACCTTGCAGATGTAATAGCTGCAAAAGCAGTTAATCTTGCAAAGCATGCCGGCCGTGTTACAGTAAAAGCCAGCGATGTGAAACTTGCAGCAAAAAGCTAATATAAACATTTATAAATCTTAATCTTTATCTTCTGTTACTCATTAAAAATCGAGGATATTTATGGCAATAAAAATACAAAGCGTAGGCAGTTTACAAAAAGGCAGTTATATCATCTTGGATGGCGCTGCATGCAGAGTTGTTGATATGCAAGTCTCCAGACCTGGAAAACACGGCCATGCTAAAGTCAGATTAACGGCAGTCGGCCTTGTGGATGATAAAAAAAGGATTGTTGTAATGCCAGGCCATGATAATGTGGATGTTCCTATAGTTGAGAAAAAGTCAGCTCAGGTGCTGTCAGTTCAGGAAAATACTGCAAATGTAATGGATTCTGAAACCTATGAAACATTCGATTTAAAGATTCCAGAAGAACTTAAAGGAGAGGTTGTTGAAGGCGTAAATGTCATGTATTGGGTAATATTGAATGACAAGGTAATGAAACAGGTAAAACCCCAATAAAATCGATTAATATAATAAAATATAAAATACTAAACAAAATGGTCAAACAACAGAAATTAAAAATCCTTAAAAATTGCAAAGCAATTTTTGGGACACAAAAAATTCATAAGGAATTTTTTAGTGTTTCTGAGCCTTACCATTTAAACAGGTAGTTTAAATGGTAAAATTCCCAGAAGCGCAGGCAAGGAAATTTCTTAATGTATTCATCTGTAAGAAATGCAGCACTAAAATCAGGGCTCAGAATATGAAAATAATCCAGGGAAAGATCAGGTGCAGGAGATGCCAATGCAAGAAGTTCAGGTCAGTAAGAAAAAAATGAGTTTTTATTTTTGAAATAGCAATATTTAAAAAGAATCAATTTGTATTCTCTATCATGAAAAATAAATCAAATATACTCTTAACAGCATTTTTTTTATTTTCATTCTCTATTTTTTTCTTTAATAAATATATTAACTTTGATACTCTAAGTGCTATCTTTTTCATTGTGATTATTGGATTTATGGTGGTTATAAATAGAAAAAAACTCGATTTTCAAATTTTATTAAAAATTTCAAAGCTCCCGTTATTATATGCGGTGTTGTGGAGAACTGAATTTGGATTAGGATTTATGGACAGATTTGCCTCAAGATTTCGGGAGTTAATTAAGCTAATCGGATACTGTTTTATTGGTTTTGGCTTTTATGGAATGATTCTAATTTCAATCAATATGTTATCTTTATTATTTAATCTGTTTATATCTCCAAAAGATGCTTCCCAGGGAGTTAGTCTGGTTTTACCATTAACAAATATACCTGGAATTGGATATTTATCATTTTGGCATTTCTTAATTGCGATTTTTGTTACAGTCCTGATTCATGAATTTGCACACGGAATATTAGCACGAGCTCACAATGTTCCAGTAAAATCCAGCGGCCTTGGTGTTTTTTCATTGTTGCTGCCACTATTTCCTATTGCTTTTGTTGAACCAGATGAAAAAAAGCTATCAAAAGAAAAAGATATTGTCCAGTATTCGATATTTGCAGCAGGACCAATGACTAATATTGTCTTAGCCTTCATAATTTTATTATTATTCCCTTATGTCTTAAATCCAAACCCTTATGTCTTAAATCCAAATGTACCTGCACCTTTTGAAGAAAAAATCACCTATCCGGTTGGTTTTTCTTTCAACGACGTAATGGAAAATTTTTCTGCGATGAACCAGGGTATGAAACCCGGAATGATAATAAATACAGTTAATGGAGTTACGGTCTTTTCCTATGAAGATTTTTCTGATGAAATAGGCAACCTTAAACCCAATCAAGAATTAAAACTTGGCACTACAAATGGTACATTCACAGTTATTGCTAAACCCTCTCCAGATAATCCAAAAAAAGGACTTATGGGAATTCAAGATATCAGGAACGAGAGAAGAATAAAAGAAGGCTATAATTCTGTCAGTGCTCCATTTTTTTGGTTTAAAGGTTTAATAAGATGGATTTTCTTACTTAACTTAATGATAGGCTTAATCAATTTATTGCCTTTAATGATTACAGATGGCGGCAGAATGTTAAAAACAGCTCTAGGAAAAATTTTTTCTGATGCTAAAAAAGCAAATAAATTGTGGGTATTTACCGGGCTTTTATTCATATTTACCTTACTTTTTGCTTTAATATTAAGATATAGCTTCCAATTATTTTCTTTTATCGGTCTTAATTAATTTTATATAGATTTAGATATTTATAAAAAATAACTGATAAAAAAATGGCTGATATATGGGTAAATATTCTGGATGGATTTAATGAAATATTTTCAGCGCCTTTTAAGGATGTTTCTATCTGGTGGCTTTTGACCCCTATAATATTGTTTTGGCTTGTTCTTGAAGTTTATTTTGGCATGTATAAAGGAGAAAACCTGGGGTGGAATACTGCTTTGGGAAATGGGTTAAACCTATTTTGGATTGTTGTAATAAGCCTTAAAGCCTTATTTACAGAAGGTATGGGATTATTTAGCATGGATAAGCTCGTAGTTGTGATTCTTATTGCTATCTACTCTGCATTCATTATCTTTATCTCATTTACCCACAAAATAAAAGAAAAAGTATTCTTCTTCTTTGCTTCACCAACAGTTGTCTATTATCTTTCCGGAATAACTATCTTGTGGATACACGGCCTTATCAATATAAGTCTTTGGGTAATCATCGATTTAATCCTATTTTACATAATGATTTTGATTTTAGAGATAATTTTGAGAAAACTCATTCCATCTGCTTCTAAAGAACCTAAGATGGAAGATTCTGGAGCTGGAGATACTGGACTAAAAGATAAAGAGCTCGGAGATAAAAGAAGTGGAGATACTGGAATGGATGATAGTGGAAAGGGTCTGGAGAAGTTTTAAGATTTCTTTTTATCAAAATACTCTTTAACTTTTTCATTGCTTGTTGGTTTTGCGCTATCTCCCAGGTTATAGTATATTTTTTCAGCTTCCGGACCCCAGGAATAATCTCCTTTTTCTTTCTCTACTTTGCTTATTTTAAATTCATTCAAACTAACGCCTTTTTTTAGATGGTAGTAAATGCTCCTCATAGTGACTTTTGGGAATATTGCAACATAAGCCTTATAGATTTCATAACCATAGCCCTGCTTCATAAAGTAGAGAATTTCAACTATATTCTGCCTTATTTCTGATTTTACAGGACGTCCTTTTGGCATAATTGGTTATTTGGATTAATAGTATTTATAGTTTTCTATATGGAAAATAAATGTTGATAAAACAAATAAATTTTTAAACTTCTAAAATACTTGCTTTTACTATGTCAAAATTCAAGCATGTTTTGTTGGCTATAGCGATTGCAATAGTCTTTGCGTTCTTTATAGGGTTTGGGATTGCTGCTTTTTATGAGGCACCAGAACATGAGGATTTTTGTGAAGAGACATTTTATGAAAAACCTTATCCAAGGCCAATAATGGGAGAGGCTGCAGACTGCACATACAAAGAGCCTAATGAAGAGTTAAAGAAAGAATGCAAGGATAAAGGTGACATCAGTGCAAACTATGATGAAGACGGATGTGTTGAAAGTTATTATTGTGAGACTTGCAGAAAGAAATTTGAAGATGTAAGGGAAAATTATAACAGAAATGTGTTTATAATAGCAACAATATTTGGGATTATCGCATTGATTGTGGGTATTGTATTGAAAATAACCAGCGTCAGCTCAGGGTTAATGGGCGGAGGGGTTTTACTGATAATTTATGGGATTATAAGGTATTGGTCTGGATTGGAAAATTACGGAAGATTCACAGTAATGGGAATTGCATTAGTGATATTGATATGGCTTGGATATAAGAAATTGAAGCAGTAGGTTTTTAAGATATTTGATTATTTTCTTTTGAGCTTTTTCTCTTCTTGAGCAATTTTTATTGTTGTTTTTAATACTGTGTCAGGGTTTAGAGAAATCGAATCAATTCCACAATCCACAAGGAATCGGGCAAAATCAGGATGGTCACTGGGGCCCTGGCCGCAGATTCCTATCTTCCTATTATTTTTCTTAGCTTTGTGTATAGCTTCATAAATAAGATTTTTAACAGCAGAATTTCTTTCATCATAAAGCCTGCTTATGAGCTCTGAATCACGATCCAGGCCAAGAGTTAATTGGGTTAAATCATTGCTTCCAATGCTAAAGCCATCAAATATCTTTGCGAAATCATCTGCAAGGATAACATTTGAAGGTATCTCACACATTACATATACTTCTAAGCCATTTTTTCCCTGTACAAGGCCATGTTTTTTCATTTCCTTAATAACAAGCTTTCCTTCTTCGATAGTTCTGCAAAATGGAATCATAAGCTTTATGTTTGTAAGGCCTATTTCTTCTCTTGCTTTTTTCATAGCTTTACATTCCAGATCAAATGCTTCTCTATAATTTCCTGTATAATATCTAGAAGCTCCACGCCAACCAAGCATGGGGTTTTCTTCTTCTGGCTCAAATTCTTTTCCACCTATTAAGTTGGCATACTCATTTGTCTTAAAATCTGACATGCGCACAATAACATCTTTTGGGTAAAATGCAGCAGCAATCATTGCAACTCCCTGAGTAAGCTTTTCAATAAAGTAATCAATTTTGTTCTTGTAAGCACGAGTTAATTCATCAATAACCTTTTTTGTATTTTTGTCTTTGAGCTTACTGTAATGCAGTAATGCTAATGGATGGACTTTTATGTAAGAGCTTATAATAAATTCTTCTCTTGCCAATCCCACACCGTCATTTGGAATGAAAGAGAAATCAAAAGCCTGGTCAGGATTGCCAACATTCATCATTATCTTTGTTTTTGGCCTTTTTATTTTTTTCAAGTTAGTTTTATTAATCTTAAATTTCAGTTTTCCTTTGTATATTTTTCCTACCTCGCCTTCTGCGCAGCTTATTGTGACATCTATTCCTGTTTTTATTTTTTCTGTTCCGTTTTCTGTGCCGACTATAGCCGGAATTCCCAGTTCGCGGGCAATGATAGCTGCATGTGCGGTTCTACCACCTTTATTAGTGACAATTGCAGAAGCAATCTTCATTATTGGCTCCCAATCAGGATCAGTTTTTTCTGTTATTAGAATTTCTCCAGACTTGAAGCTTTTTATATTTCTGGTGTTTTTTATTACATGCGCTTTTCCAGATGCTATCTTTGTGCCCACGCTTAAACCTGTTATGATAACTTTTCCTTTTTCTTTTAAGACATATTCTTCCAGTATATTGATATCTTTTTGGCTTTGTACAGTTTCTGGACGGGCCTGTACAATGAAAAGCTGGTTTGTTTTGCCGTCTTTTGCCCATTCCATATCCATTGGCTTGAACTTACGGGCTTTTTTTGAGTAATGCTCTTCAATTATAACAGACCATTTTGCAAGCTTCAGGATTTCATCATCCGTTATTACAAATTTAAAACGGTCATTAGGAAATACTTTGATATTTTTAGTTGGATCCTTTGATTTATGATTGCTGTAAATCATTTTTATTTTTTTAGCTCCTAATTTCTTGCTTATTATTGGCTTAAAGCCTTTTTTTAGAGTGGGCTTAAAAACATAGAACTGGTCGGGATTTACAGTGCCCTTAACGATATTTTCTCCCAGGCCGTAAGATCCTGTTATCAGAACTGCATTTTTGAAACCGGTTTCTGTATCTATTGAGAACATTACACCGCTGGAAGCTAAATCAGATCTTACCATCTTTTGGATTCCTATACTCAAAGCAACCTTGAAATGGCTGAATCTTTTGTCTACCCTATAAGAAATTGCCCTATCCGTAAATAATGAAGCAAAGCATTTTTTGCATGCTTCCAATAAAGCTTTTTCTCCTTTAATATTGAGGTATGATTCCTGCTGGCCTGCAAAACTTGCATCCGGCAGATCCTCTGCTGTTGCACTGCTTCTTACAGCAACATCAGTATTTGCTCCATATTTCCTGCATAGTTTTTTGTAAGCTTTAGTTATATCCTGGTTTAGTTCTTCAGGAAATTCTGCTTTTAAGATTGTTTCTCTTACTTTTTTTCCTCTTTCAGCAAGATTATGCAGATTATGAGTATCTAGATCTGAAAGAATTTGTTTTATGTGGTTTTTAATTTTGGCTTTTTTTAATAGATACCTATAAGCATAAGCTGTTACTGCAAAACCATCCGGAACATTAACTCCTTTTTTTGTCAGGCTTCTATACATCTCTCCCAAAGAAGCATTTTTCCCGCCTACTGAAGGAACATCATCTATAGTCAAATCCTTAAACCACAGAATAAACTCTTTTTTTTTGTTCATTTAGGCTTATACCTCTTTTAAGGTTACTAAAGAAAAAGCTTATTTAAATGTTTCTCCAAGGAGGTCATAATTTCTTTTTAATTACCTTTATTGGCCTTTTTTTCATTGCTTTTATGGCTTCATTATACTTTAGCAGTTTTTCCTTTGCGCCATGATGCTGTATGACGGATTCTGCATTGGTCATTCCCAGCGTTAAGGCAAACTCTATGTCATTTTTCCTTATTATTCCGCACAAGAATGAGGATGCAAATGAATCACCTGCGCCGGTTGTTTCTACAATCTTAACATTGGTTGGTTTTCCGCAATAAATATGGTTATTTTCATAAACATAGACTCCATTCTTGCCATCTGTAATAGCAACAATATCTGGTCCTAATTTATTTATTTTTTTTAATAAAGCTTTTATGTTTCCTTTTCCTACCAATAATATTGCTTCTTCTTTATTTAATACAAGAATATTCACTTTTTTTAATATATTTTTCAAATAGTTTTTTCCTTTTCTTGCAAGATAAGAGCTTATGTTGAAAGCAATCTTTATGTTATTTTTTTCTGCATGATTGGCTATTTTTTCCAGGGTTTTGAATGACTGTTGCATCATTGATGAGAAATAAAACCATTTTGTCTTTAATTTTCTTAATTTTATTTCATTGAACCTTAAATTGCTGTTAGAGCCTCTGAATGTTAAGATAGTCCTGTCATGTTCTTTGCTGTCCAGGACTATAGAATAACCTGTACGTCCTGTTTTTGACCTTATTATTAAGGAAGTGTTTACTTTTTCCTTTTTTAATTGGTTAATAATCCTTCTTGAATTTTCTCCTGTGCCTATCTTTCCCAGAAAAGCTGTTTTATGGCCTAATCTTGATAATGCAACCGCTGTATTTGTGCCACCCCCACCTATTGTTAAAATTAATTCTTTAATCAGGATTTTCGCTCCAACAGGATATGCAATACAGTCTTCTTCATGTTTATTATGTATCATCTCGCAGAACTCTGTTTTCACTAATGCATCTACAGTAGCAGAGCCAACAGTTATTACGTCGTACATAAGTTTATACTAATTTTAAGATTTAAATAGTTTATTGTTATTTAACTTATATTATCAAGAACTTCGTGCGCATCTACATTGCTTAATGATTCTTTTATCTTTTCCCAGTCTTTTCCAAGCTTTGTGGAAAATAAGGTTAGGAGCATTTCTTTTTCCTGTTGTGAAACACGAGCATTTCTGTCAGCTTCTATTAAACCATAAGGATATCCAATAAAAACAGCATCTTTGCAATTGTTTGATATTAAGCTTATTACGTTGTTTAAGTGTTGTTTTTGCTCTTTATGTATTTCAAATCTAAATATGTATTTTGAGCTTTCATGGAGTTTTACAAAAGCCATTTCTGCTTTATGATTACTTGCTTTTATTTCAACAACAGGATTATAGAACCATTTTCCATCAATATTGAATTTATTCAATGCATTTGCTATGCTGTTGCCTCTGTCTGTCATCAATGTTGTTGTTTTACTTAAACCGGAAATGATTATGTTTTTTTCTTCTGCTTTTTTGTATAATTCCTCAAAATATTTTTTTTCATTAGTAAAAGTGCATTGCAATGAGCCGTCTAAAACAATAATGTCATTTTCATCTAAATTGTCTGTAAGATTTATTGCTGTTTTTAGCTCTGAGAATCTTCTTATAACATTAGAGACATTTGATATGCTTGCTCTTGTAATTCCTTGCTTAATTGTTTCATCAAATGAGCTCAATAATAAATCCTCATTATTTGGCAATAAATTATTAATTTCAATATTATTATTTTTATTATCATTATTAATAAACTCTGCATTGTAAAATAGTTCGTTATCAATATTTTTAGTGTGGGTAAATGCATAGAACTCCTGTTTTTTTGAATTGATTCTTTTATTTTCCTTATAGGTTGTGTAATAAATCCTTATTAGATTTAAAGAAAAATTTGATGACTTTATTATTTCAGAAGAACCACCGTCAATAAATGCAATTTTATTATTGGAATCAACATCTTTTATTTCTTTAAAGTTATTTTTATCAAAATTGAATGGCTTATAGTTTGTATCTGAAAATTGGACATGATTGTCATCAATATTGGAGATGTTGTTTTTTACCAATGAGATTATTTTGTCATATGTTTGTTGCATTTCAATCATTTATCTTTAAACTCTTTTACAATATCCAAACAGCGTTCTTCATCGGCTTTTCTTTCACTCTCTGCTTGCTTAAATTTCTCTAATATCTCTTTTTGAGTTTGTTGATTCAATGCTTCATCAGCCATAGGATATAGTATATTGTCTTCTTTATCAATATGTTCCTGAAGCAATTGTGCGTATCCTCTTGCGTTTTCTATAACTTTTGCTTTATTGTTTTCTTTTAAGGTCTGTTCCATGCCTTTTACAAGATCCCTCCCTAAATCATGCTCATGCAGCATCTGCGGGATAGGATTGCAGTGCATTTCTATGTCATCTTTATTTAATTCCACAAATAAAATATCCTCTTCTTTTGCGTGATGAAATTTGTCAGCATAGTTTCGTATGAAATCAATTGCTTTTTCAAAGAAGTCTTTATCTAATTCTTTTCCTGACTCTAAAGAGATGCATTCTTTAGTTAATGCATCAATCACCTTTAATATATTCTGATGCTCATCTGAGAGTATCTTTGTAGGTTTTTCTTCAGGGTTCATGTTGATGGGTGTATAGAATTTTTATTTAAATGTTTTGTTGTATAAACAGTTAGGAGTTTGGAGAGAAGCAAATCAATTTAATTGAATATTAAATTTGATTTGGTTAAGAAGGAACAAGTGCATGTTCTTGTTTTACTTTTCTTCTTCTTTCTTTTTCTGTTTCACCATAGATCTTTTCTGTATTTATTATAAAATTAGCAGATTCTTTAAAAACCTTTTTCTTATCAAAATCTATCATGGGTATGTGACCAGTACGTTTTAACATTAGCTTAGATTTTAGATTATACGGTGTTTTTACACGATTATAAATTAAATCTGCACTTCGAGGGTCAGCTAAAGTATCAAGACTCCCATGAATAACCAATATTGGAATTTGGATGTATTCTACGTCTTTTCTTATCCCATATCCAAATTTTAATAATGCACCTGAAGATTTATAATCTATTATTTCTGTAGCATCTCTTTTGATAAGTGCTCTTATATCGAGTGCACGTCCTGTGTCAATAGCCTTCCTGCCTTGATGTATATTTTCCAGTATTAATTCAGCCAGATCCTCCAATTGTTTTTCGTTAAGTTCTTCGAAGTAAATCCTATAATCACCTTTTGTTAAAATTTTTTTAGTTGTATTTTTAATTCTTGCCTTAAGTATAGATTTTATTTTGGTTTTTGCAGCTTCATCAAATTGTTCTGCAGTTAATCCTTTTTTTGATTTTCTAATCTTAGTTATTTCTTTGTCTATTTGATCTTTAGTTTTAGTATAATACCATATGGAAGTAAATAGTTTTAATAATCCAGGAATAATTTTTCTACTAAGAAGAGATTCTGTTATCTTTCCAATAAATCCTGCCCTAGTTAGAAATCCAATTGTTCTAGGTATTAGAAAAGCTGATATTGAAATAAATCCTTTAACCATACTTTGGTATGGGTAGACTTTCCCCCATCTTTTAGCCATAATGTGCAAGGTCATCATTGCACCAAGCGAAGTGCCAACAACATAGAATCTACCGTCTCCCTCATTTATACCTGCCATGTATTGATAAAAATATTTGAATGCTTATATTAGGAAAGACTCTATCTGGCCTAGAGGAGTAGTCAATAAATCGTCAATTGTAATGCCGTGGCCTGGAAGTCTTACATTATATGTAATGAAACCTTTTCTATGAAAACTATTTTCGAATTCATAAAAATCCTCAGGTTTGCATAAAACACCATGGATAAACATTATCCCTATTCTCTTGGATGATGGTTCAATAGAATGCAGTGATTGAATAATCTTTTGTTCATCAAATTCAAGAAGCGTTGTTTTTCTAGCAAATAATATTATCTCATTAAGGATATCCATTAGAACCTTTCTAATCTCTAATAATGTATCATCCTCTTCTCCAGTAAATTCTTCAACATCAATAGTACGTTGTTTTGCTTTTTCTGATTGAGAATTAAGTATCTGCTCAAGTTTAGGGTAGAGATCCTTGAGGATATTGAAGTGATAACTCAGTTTTGTTGCTATAGCTCTAATAAATTCCTCTAATTTTTTTTCATCTTTAACTTTATCCAAAACAGATCTCTTGGCTTGTTCAATATAATAAGGTCTCCTAATCCCTGTTTTTCTTTGTGTTCCTTTTGGTCCAACTACCTGGCCATATTCCTCCTCCCATGTAGGCGGAGTTTCTTCACCATATCTTCTTACCCAGGATTCAGCTTCGTGCAGCCTTTCAGTTGATTCAAATATTATTTTTTTAATTAAAGCATTAATATTATTATCTTCATATAAAATTTTCCTGAAATACTTGAGAATATCTCTGTTTAATCCCGGTATGCGTTTTGATAAAGAAGATTTGCCTTCTTGAATCTTTCGTAATAATGCCCTTTTCTCTTTATGCTTAAGCCACAAGTCATCAAATAACTTTATTTCAGGCTTAATTGTTTTTTTGAGAGAATCTACTTCTAGAATATATTTTTCTCCAGGCCTTTTCTTAAAAACCCATTCAAAAATATCCATATGCGAACTTTTGGAAGAAGAGGTATAAATAATTTGTTATCTGGAGATTTTAAACAACCTTCCTTATTAATCTCAAATTTGGATTTAAATAAGTTTTAAAAAAAAGACCGAGAGAAAAAATAAAAGTCTAATCTATATTCGGTTCTGTCCTAAGCCAGCTTATTATTGTTTCTGGGCTTTTCCAGATTAATGCGCCCCTTCCACCGTGTTTCATCAACCAATATAGGACTTCTTTTTTTATTATTTTACCTCCGATTAAAGGCTTGACATCTTTTATTGTATCCATAACCTGATTTTTTATGGCTTTTTCAGAACCTCTTGCCCATTTAGCAAACATGTCACAATCTTTAAATGATTTAAGGCTATTAAATAAGTGAAATCTCATTATATTCCTAAAGGTTCTTTGGTTAGGAAAGCTCATTCTTACACCCCATAATTTACTAATAATGACTATAGTGGTTGAATTAGGAAGTTTTTTCTTTAAATATTCTAAAGGCCAAATTGCAAAAGCAAGAAACATAATCCTGTTTTCCAACCCATATTCCCTTATTTTTGCAATTAAGTAATCTAAGGCGCGTTCATCATGTCCTTTTTTACCCACGCCTTGCTTGATTTCTATCATTAATTTTACTTGTCCGGCCCTGGCAAATATCCAGTCAATATTCAATATTCCCTGGCTTTGGGTTGCGCTTTCCGGATTAATTTCCGTATGCCTCATCTTCAAAATTTTTTTTGCTTTCCTGGGTTGCCTTAAATAAGGGGTATGGCCAAAAAAAGCAGAAATTTTACCACGATGCTCTATCCAAAAATAATCTATTTCCATAACATATTCTAATCTTCTTCCTAAGTAGGTTGTGGGAAGCAAATGCCTGACAGATAATATTTTGTAGATTTCTTTCATAGTATTTGTACCATGGAAAACAATCATGAAAGGCTGCTTATCCAAAGCGGTTTCAACTTGTTGTTCTCTTTCATTTTCAATTGGCGTTTCTTTATTTTTATGTCCTGAAAGCTGGTCCTCTAAATGTTTTAATACAACGGTCAATGGCCTAATCCCATCTTTTTTGAGATTTTCAATTTCTGTTAGAATTTCGTCAATTTTGTTTTGTTTCAGTAACTGTGGAATGGTGCCGTCAATAAAGGAAACTCGTTTAAGGATGTTGCCTACATAGACCTTAAGTTCAGTCTCTATTTCAGTTAATGCCTGATTCCAACTTGGAAACCTATGGCGTAAAAAATTAAGAATATTAATAATCCTTTCATCAAAATTATAAATTTTTGATTCTGCTCTTGCTGCTTTTCTTTCAAAAGCCCTCATCTCCTTAATACCCAGGTCCCTATGTCTTTCATCCTCAGCCTGGGCTAATTTAGCAGCAGATTCTAAATGTTCAATATAATAGAATTCTCTAACTAGCCAATTTTTTTCTCTTTTTACATCTTCTATGGCCTTATCTAACACCTCTTTTGTGTCCATAAAGGAATAAAGGAAATTGATTTTTAAATACTTTTTGGTAAGTTAAAATCTTAATTTAATGCTTAAATTTTTCTTAAATTTACAAAAATTATATATATGGCAAAGTGATAATTTTTTAAATGTTAAGATCAACAAGAAATCTTAAAAATAAGATAATACTCTATTCATCCTGGATTATTATCATTGTTTTAGTAATTCTGGCATTTATTTATCATAATGAGCTGAAATTGATTTATTCAGATCCAGAAGCTGTTAAGCAATTTATTTCAGGATTTGGTATTTATGCCCCTATTGTTTTCATTCTTATACAAACCTTCCAGGTTGTTCTTCTTATTATTCCCAGTTCTGTCTTTACAATATCAGGAGGTTATATTTTTGGTGTGACCTTAGGTACAATATATTCTTTAATTGGAATTATGATAGGCTCTATTTTTGTATTTTATATATCCAGAAAATTGGGCAGATCTTTTGTTGAGAGAATCATAAATAAAAAAGAACTTGAACATTTTGATGTTTTTTTTAAAAAAAGAGGAAACATTGCTTTGTTTGCTGCAAGAATAATCCCAGTACTATTCCCTACTAATGCTGTTTCTTTTTCTGCGGGATTGACTCCAATGAAGTTTAAAGATTATATCATGTTTTCATTTTTAGGTTTTATCCCTAGTCTGTTTGTATTGGCCTTTTTTGGCAAAGAATTATCTCATGGCATAAACCTAGGTATGATAATTATACTATCAGTTTTAGGATTTGGAATTTTGGCTTATCTGTTTAGACATGAAATCAAGGTATTTTTTATAAAAGAGATCAAGGAATATGAAAAAATATTGGAAGGAGATATTAAAAAATATGTATGATAAAGGCTAATTTTTAATGAATTTAATTTGTAACTTCCAATCACATTTAAATACTAATCAATAATCCCTTTTCTTATGGAGATAAACCTGGTAACAAGCAATTTAGGCAAGGTAAAAGGATATAATGTAATATTTACAAAATCATTGTTCGACACTAGGGGGATTTCTTAACCATTCAACTATTGTCTCAGGCTCCTGCCATATAATTGCTCCTCTTCCACCATGCCTTACTAATATATCTAAATGTTCTTTTGTTAATACTTTCCAATCTATGTAGACTTTATTACTATCGTCAGCATGTTTAATTTGTTCTAAATTTGCTTTTTCAGAGCCTTTTGTAGCAGCTGAAAAACAATTTATTAGAGGAGAGTAAGAAAAACCTATAAATGATGTTTTCTTTAAAAATGGAATTTTTTTAATAATCATATGAATAGTAAATGCGTGGGGTAATCTTTGTTTAAGATATTCTAAAGGTCGAGCTTGAAAAGCAAGAAATATAATGCTGTTCTGTAAATTATTTTCCTTGATTATCCTGACTAATTCGTCTAAGGCTCTTATATCATCTCCCATCCCACTCTTAATTTCAACAATTAGCTTTATTATCCCCACCTTTGAAAGCAACCACTCCGGCAATAAAAGTCCTTTTCTGTATAGCGCTGCAGATAACTTCTTTGATATTCCAGTATATGTTCCATGTCTCATTTCTAAAAGCATTTTATTGGGTTTAGTAGTTTTATCCCAGAATTTGATTGACTTGTATATGTCCCTTCTTGTCAAATAATGGGGTACGTGACCAAAAAATCCATGCATCTTTCCATTATGTTCTATCCAGAAATAATCAACTTCAAAAGCGTATTGCAGAAACCTGCCAATATAGTTATCAGGTAGGGAGTGGCTCATGGCTAAAATTCTATTTACCATTGCCATCTCATTTGCACTATGAAATACAATCAGAAATGGCTGTTTATCAAGTTGGGATTCTAACTCTGGGGGCAATTGTTTTTCTTTTGCCTTTTCGTCCATAAATCGTTTTTCAAGCTGATCGTATAAATGATTTAACAAAGCAATTAGCGGTCTTACTCCCTCATCCATTACTTTGTCAACTTCAACAGAAATTTGATCTAAATTTTTTTCTTTTATTAATGGAGGTATCGTACCACCGATAAGAGATACTTTTTTCAATATATTTTCATCAAATATTTTTGTTTGCCGTTCTATTTCAGAAAGAGCATGATTCCAGGCTGGAAATCTTTGTCGCAGGTAATTAATTATTCGAATAACTCTTTCTTCAAAACTATGTATTTTTCTTTCAGCTCTTGCTGCCTTTCGCTCAAATTTTTTAATTCTCCCATAGTCTCCATTTTTAACAGCATGTGACAGCCTCCCTATATATGCAGTTTCAAGAAGTATCCAATCACGCTCTTTTTTTACTTCTTCCAAAGCATTCTCTAACATCTCTTTTGTAAACATAATTAAAATATTTTTTAAATCATATTTAAATCTTTACTAAAATAAGTAACATATTTTCCACTTACCTTTAAATACTAATAAATAATCCCTTTTCTTATGGAGATAAACCTGGTAACAAGCAATTTAGGCAAGGTAAAAGAATTCAAAGCAATATTGGGGAATAGTATTAAAATAAACCATATTGAGATGGAATATAGAGAGTTAAGAAGCGACAATCCTGAGGAAATAGCAAGAGATGCTGCAAAAATGCTTGCAGATAAATTACAAAAACCAATTGTTGTTGAGGATTCCGGGCTGTTTATTAAAGCATTGAATGATTTTCCAGGAACCTGCTCCTCTTATATCCATAAAAGGATTGGGCTTAAAGGAATATTGAAGTTAATGGAAAATATTGATGATAGGACTTGTTATTACAAGTCGGCTGTTGGTTATTGTGAGCCGGGTAAAGAGCCAGTAAGTTTCTTAGGTGAGGAAAAAGGCACTGTTGCAGAAGAAGTAAAGGGAAATTATGGTTTTGGGCATGACCCTATTTTTATTCCAGAAGATACTCGGACTACGTCCGGTATCAACTCCGTTGGAAGTGAAGAGACTTATGGGGAGATGGAAAATTGCGAAAATTTAAAAAGATTCAGAAAAATTGCAGTTGAGAAACTAAAAAAATGTCTAAAGAGGTAAACATGATACAAAAAATAAAGGACTTAATGACAATAAAAGAGCAGATTGATGTTATAAAGAATAATCTGAACTATACGACAAATTCTATGAATGAGTTAAAGGCAGAAATAGGAACATTAAAGCAGCAGATAAATGAAAATATAAGCAACATTGACAATAAAAACAAAGAATTTTCCAAGAATTTTGATGAGAATATTGATGTAATAAAAAGCTTAAGGCATGATTTTGAAAAGGAGCTTTTTGATTTTAAATTGCTAAGATCTCAACTGCAGAAAAAGATTATTGAGAAATTTGAGGAAGAGCTTGGCAAAGAGCTAAAGATACAGATTGACACATTAAAAAATGATGCAGAAAGCTATAATGAATTAAAAGAGAATATAAATAAAATAACAGAGAAAGTAAATATTTTTGAAGAAGAAATAAATAAGTTTGTAGCAATAAGCAAAAATATCAAGAAAGAGGATTTCGAGCTTACAAGGTTTACAAATAAAGTCCAGGAAGCAGACAGGGAAAAACTTGAGCTGATGAACAAGATAGATGCTCTGGAGAGATTAGTTTCTAAGATGAGACGTCAAGAATTTGTGACACGATGAAATTCAGGAAAGCAACATTGAAAGATGCAAGAGGAATTGCTGATGTTCTTGTAAAAAGCTATAATATCAAAGACTTAAAAGAAGGGATTGTTGTTTTTAAGACTGAAACCAAAAAATCTCATAATTATATTGTTGCTGAAGAGAAGGGTAGAATAACAGGTATTGTGACATGGGTTGTACATGGGTTGCGGAAGCATCAATTGTGTGAGTTAGACAGGATTGCCGTTATACCTCAATATCGTGGTATAGGTGTTGCCAAAAAACTTTTTGATGCATTAGTCAAAGATGCAAAATCATATTATAAAAAACATAAACAAAAATTAAGAAAATTATATTTATTGACGCATGCAGACAATGTAAGAGCCCATAAGTTCTATGAGAAACTTGGGTTTAAGCATGAGACAACATTAAAAGGGCATTATTATAAGGATAAGGATGAGTTTGTTTATAGTATGTTTTTTAATTGAATAATTACATTCCAAAATATTTTTATACTTCTAAAATAAAGAATAACTATGGAAAATATGCTAACAAAAGAAAACTTCCAATGCGATAGGTATTGCGGAGAATGTTGCAAAAAACCAGTTGTAAGGATAAGAAAGGCAGAGATTGAAAAAATAAGAAAATTAGGTTATAAAGAAGAAGATTTTCTTGAAAGAGATATGCGTTCTATAAGCATATTTCTCTTAAAAAGAGATAAGAAAGGATGTGTTTTCCTTAAAAAACATAAAGACGGAAAATACTCCTGTACAGTGTACAAGAACAGGCCGAAAATATGCCAACAATACCCGTTTTTTAGGAAAACTACCATAGGAAGCTGTTTGCCAAATAAGATGTTTCCAAATGCGGTTTTTA
>CAZTBE010000019.1:0-19232 GCA_964611745.1 uncultured Methanosarcinales archaeon
ATTTGCATTAGAAGCAGTAGCACCAAGATATCCTAGTCCAGTAACATCAATCTTTCCTCCTGTCAAGATTGTTAGGTTACTTGCATTAATATTTACACTTCCTTCTATGTATCCACCATCCTCAATAATTATATTATTTGCAGATATGTTAAAGACAGCAGTTGAAGTCTGGTTTCTTAATGCTCCCCCATTTTGTATTGTTAGGTTATAGAAATACAAGACAGAGTTGTTTGTTACACCATGTATTGTGTTGATTACGCATAATGTATCTGCATCACCTTCATCACAAACATCACTAGCTACAGTGTTATATGCATATGCTACTTGATCAGAGAAATTAAACTGTTGAGTATGTACCCCCGGAGTTAAAATCTTAACAGTCCAATAACCTAATCCAGAACAATTATAATTTTCTATAAATAATGATTTTATGTTTATGCTTTGATTTATTGTATTGTTTAATTTTATTTTTTCATCATTATTATTGATTAAATATGTATTATCATTATTTATTGAATCATAGTAATTGAATAATATTTTATTGTCACATTTTAATTCTAATGTTGTTAAGTCATTGGTTGTTGATTCATTATCGTTATGTAATTCAGAATATGTTGTTCCATTAGATGCAGTTATTGTTAGATTTCCAGTTCCTGTTGTGTTAAAGCTTACTGTCCAGTTTCCAAATAATGTAGGATAGCTCTGTACATTTAGTATGGTAATTTCCAATTCATAAGTTTGATTAGATAAAGAAGGGACATTCCATTCTATGTAATCAACTAAATCATTATCATTAGTATCATATTCATCAATATTTATATTAATCCTAGTATCATTAATAATCCAGAATAATTTTGCTGTTCCTGTTGCAACCTCTCTTGGCAAGAAAGTATAAGCTAAAATATCCTCATAATGTATATCAGAACTAATGATAATTTGTTTTTTACTATCGCTTATTTCTATTTCTTCTGAAGCAGGACCTTCTGTATAGTATTCTATCTCAACTTCTTCTACAAGTTCTTCAATAATTATTTCAGTAGAATTTAAAATCTCCTGTTCTTCAACAACTAAGCCGGTTATTGCTGCAACCATTCCTGTTACAGATACAATGCTTTCTTTTTCTTTCTCATACTCTTTTAAATCCTTAATAATTCCACTTTTATTGATTTTTAGTTTTTCTTTGGTTATTTCTTCTTTTATGTTATTTTCTATTTTTCTTACGGTTATATTCTTGGCATCAGAGGTTAAATTGATTGCAACTTTTGTTTCTGGATTTAGCAACCTGACTTTTTTAACCCATTTAACTGGCCTATTGATAACAATTCTTGTTTTATTTAGTGTTTCTTCTCTTTCGTTAGTTACTTTACTAACATTTGCCTCACTTTCTTCTTCTATAATATAATTTATTTTATTCAGTTTTAATACAGAATTATTTATTTCTATTATTAGTTTATAACTGGATTTATTTAATGATAAACTACAAGTTCCTATGCATATATCCTCAAATACTGTAAATGGCTCGTAGAATTTAACTGGAAGCTCTTGCCATTCAGAATAATAAATTTCAGAGTAAGGTGATTCCACAGATAAGTTATAATCCACATGTATTACTTGAGCGCTAACTTTATTGTTAGAAGTAGCATCGTATGAGTTATATGTCAAATATAATGTTTTATTCCAGCCAGCATTTGTTGGAGAAAGATCTACAAATGAGCAGCATTTTTCATTCCCATTACAGAACACTGCAGAAGTTTCTTCATCAACAGATTCTATATTCCATCTTGTGCATAATTTGCTTTCATCAACTTCCCAGTTAAATAAGGAATTTTCAACAGTAAGGTCCACAACACCATAAATATCTTCTATACCATCATTATCATTATCAAAGAATTCATTATTGCCATAATTTAATTTAATATCTATTTTTTCAGCTATAGATTCATTAATTGTTGTTTTATTTTCTAATGTTTTATTATTTAATATTTCATTTATTATTGAATTATTTCCTATTGTTTGATTAATTATTGTTTCATTTATTTTTGTTATATTGTTTAATGAGTTATTTATTATTGGTTCTTTGTCAATTGTTTCATTTATAATCGAATTATTATTTTCATTATTGCTTTCATTGGAAATAATCAAACCAGTAATGCTAGTAATTCCGCTTTGATTTAATTTATTGCTGTCAAAGATTAAATGCCTAACCTTTTCATCTTCCAAATAGACCTTAATATTCCCTTCTGCTTTGTAGCTTCCGCTTAACTTCAAAGATTTGAGCAAGCCTGCATGTTCTGGAATCCAAATGTGTTCAGAGCTTTCATTGAACTCTAAATCAATGCTTTCAGTATAATTAAAATGTTTTTCAACTGCAACAAAACCAATAAAGCTTGGTTTTAAAAATAAGAATGATGTAAAAACCAACAACAAAACTACGATTAATGGAGCAGTTTTAAAAATAAATGTTTTTCTTTCGTAGTTTCTAATTAAATTCTCAACAAATGAACAATCATACCCATGAGTAATTAATCCTTTACGTATTGATATAAGAGAATATCCTTTACTTAAACAATCTTTTATATATTTCTGCAGGCGTTTCTCTATTTTATCATTCATTTTTTTATTTTGTATCTCCTATGAACAGTCTTGATTGTGCTGTAGCTTTTATTGAGCATCAGAGAAATTTTAATCAAGGAAAGTTTTTGTTTGTCTTTAAGATAGAAAACAATAGACTCTAGAATGGAATATTTCCTGTTTGCAAAAATATTATATGGAATCTTAATTGATGTATCAGAAAGGTCTAGATTTTTTTTGAATTTTATTTTGGATTTATTGTAAGTGTTGTATATTGTAGATAATTTTCTGTTTAATATCTTTGAAATTTCTTTGAATGATTTTTTTTCTGCTTCTTTCAAGTATTTTATTATTATTTCTAAGCCAGAAAGTTTTGCTTTGAAAGCAGAGATAGGAATCCTTTTTTTTAATAATTCGTTAAGAATTTTCTGCTTTTCTTCTTCATTTAGAGTACCAATTAGACTAAAGATATGCTTAACAAGATATTTCCTGCTTTTTGTACTCAATTTATCTCTATTAAGAATTAGTTCTATATAAATATTACTATTATGTAACCTTAAATTGCTATTATGTAGCCATAAGTGAACAGAATGTTATCAAATAATAGAATTTATCTTCTTGTTATTGACAACAAAAAGAGATATAATGAAAGTGAAGAAACAAAAAATTCAAGCCAAGATTTCATAATCAACAATTTGCCCACTTCACTACTATGGGGATTCTTAAGAACTCAAATTTTAGTAAAGTATTTAAAATACTCCTTCCCCTAAAGAAACACAAGAAAGAGGACTGCATTCATCCCACAAATAAATTTGCGGGTATTCTGCCTAACTTTTTATAAAATTAAAATTGTGTAAAAATAAAGAATGTATTAAGAGTTTAAATCTATTGAAATGGTTTTTAATGAAAAATAAGATTGTAATCTAAAATGCAAGCAGTTATTTTAGCAGCCGGAAGCTCCACAAGAACCTACCCTCTCACACTGACAAGACCCAAGCTATTGCTTAAGGTTGCCAATAAGACAATTCTCGAATGGAATTTAGAAGCTATCAAAGATATAGCAGATGAGATAATATTGGTTGTAGGCTACAAGAAAAACATGATTAAAGACTATATTAAAAAAAATTATCCAGAATCAAAAATAGAATTTATTGAGCAAAAAGAGCAATTAGGAACAGGCCACGCAGTTTCAATTATAAAAAACAAAATAAAAGACAGGTTCATCCTTTTGATGGGGGACAATATTTACTCAAAGAAAGATGTAAATAAGATTGTAAAACACAAATACTCTATTCTTGTAAAAAAAGCAAAAAATCCTGAATGTTTTGGTGTAGTAAAAGAAAAAAATAATATCCTTACTGACATCATAGAAAAACCGAAAAAATTCATCTCAAACCTAATAAACTGCGCTTTATATTCCTTAGACAAAGAAATATTTAATATCCTAAAAAAAATAAAAAAATCAGAAAGGGATGAATATGAACTGACTGACGCAATTAAGGGTCTATTAATAAAGAATAATATTTATTGTGTAAAAAGCTTATCTTGTTTGCAAATAAGCTATCCGTGGGATTTATTGAATGCAGATAAAGAAATAAGGAGAAATAAAAATCTAATTGGAAAAAATTCAAAAATAAATGAAAATGTAAAAAATTCAACAATAGGAAATAATTGTTTAATAAAAGGCAACGTAAAAAATTCAATTATAATGGACGACACCATCATTGATAAAGATTCTGTTGTGGAAGACTCTATTATTGGAGAAAATGTATATCTCAACGGAAAAATAATCGCCAAAAACAATGTTTATTCAATTATAAATAATAAAAAAATAAAAGTAGATAAGCTAGGAACCATAATAGCTGACAATGTTAAAGCAAATAATGCTGTTATTAATGCAGGCTGCAAGATATGGCCAAATAAAAGAATAAATGGAGAAATTAAACATGATATCAGATGAAACTAAGAGTGGAACATTGCATCTATATACATTTGGACTTCTGCGAAAACTATATGACTGGGTGCTTTCATGGGCCCACAAGAAATATTCTTCTGCAGCCTTATTTATTTTAGCCTTTGCCGAGTCATCCTTTTTCCTAATACCTCCAGATGTTTTGCAGATCGCATTATCCGTCTCAAAACCCAAAAAATCATTTTTCTATGCATTAATATCTTCAGCTGGCTCTGTTTTAGGGGGTATTTTTGGATATTTTATAGGATTGAAATTATGGGCATTTTTAAAAGACTTTTTCTTTACATATATACCTGGTTTTACACCAGAAATTTTTAATATTATCCAGACAAAGTACGAACTTTACAACTTTTGGATTGTATTTACTGCAGGTTTTACACCTATTCCTTACAAAATAATCACAATAAGTGCAGGACTCTTTGAGATCAGCTTTCTTATGTTTATCATAGCATCAATAATATCCAGAAGCGCAAGGTTCTTTATAGTTGCAACATTGATATATTTCTTTGGCCCTAAGATAAAGGAATTCATTGACAAATACTTCAATTGGCTTACAATAATATTCATCATCTTATTGGTAGGGGGTTTTTTGATTATAAAATACTTATTATAAATAAAATGTTGACTAAATTAGAGATAAAAAGACAGCTAATACATATCCTTCTTGGAATTGTCATAGTTCTTTTACTTTTCTTTGACCTAATCAATGCAGTAATTCTTTTTATTACCTTTATTATTGGTATAATTCTCTCTTTATTGAGCAGGAGAATTAATATCCCCATAATTTACAGGCTTCTTGAGATTTTTGACAGAAAAAAAGATTTAGAGACATTTCCCGGAAAAGGGATGATATTCTATATTCTCGGAGCCTTTATAGTAGTTTCAATTTTCCCAAAAGAAATCGCTATGGCATCTATTATGATTCTTGCTTTAGGTGATTCTGTTTCAAGGCTTATAGGGCCATATGGATACCTAAAACATCCTTTCCACAATGAAAAGTTTTTTGAGGGGGTTATTGCAGGCTCTATAGCTGGTTTTCTTGGCGCATTGATTTTTGTTCCCTGGGCATTAGCACTTGCTGGCTCATTAGTCTCTATGCTTATTGAAGGAATTGAGCTAAGAATAAAATCATTCAAGATAGATGATAATCTGTTAATACCGATAGTAGCAGCTGTTGTTATGGAAGCTGTAAAGGTTTTTATTTAATCCATTTCGAATATTCTAAGCAAAACAGGGATATGTTCCAAGAGAAGGTTAGCATCAATTTCATGAGCGTTTTTTTATGTAAAACATCAGATGCGGAAGGGGATGTCCCTTACGGGAGGGAACCGCAAAACAGATATTCCATCAAAGAAGCGAATCGATGCTAACCCGAGCAACGCGAGTCTTGGAACATATCTCAAAACCCCAAAACCTTTATAAAACTCCAAGACTTACTAACCTGCTTAAATTAAAAATGAACACCAAAGAACTGACAAAAACATTATTGCAGGAAAAAGACCCTTTTACAGATATTATTGGCCAGGATAAGGTAAAACAGGCAGTAAAGTCTGCATTATTGGCTGATAGGCATATAATCCTTGTAGGGCCTCCAGGAATTGGAAAAACAACTTTAGCAAAAAACATAGCAAAAATTCTTGGTAAAAAAACTCCTTTTATACGCATACAGGGAAGCCCGGATTTAACAGTAGAAGATTTATTAGGAGATATAGATCCTGTTAAAGCATTAAAGTATGGCCCATTAAGCATAGAGGCATTTACTAAAGGAAAGATTTTCAAAGCCGATAAAGGAATTATTTTCTTTGACGAACTAAACAGATGCCCGGAAAAAGTCCAAAATGCCCTACTACAAGTTCTAGAAGAGAAAAAAGCTACTATTGGCAGCTATGATGTTGATTTTGACATTGATTTCATCTTTATCGGAACAATGAACCCGGAAGACACATCAACAGAAAAACTTTCTGATGTTTTGCTGGACAGGTTTGATTTGATATATATGCATTATCCTGAAAATACAAATATTGAAAAAAATATAGTGACAGATAAAGGAAATAAAATTGATAATGTCAATGTCAGCGATAAATTATTAGAACTGACGATACATTTTATAAGGTTGTTAAGGGAAGACAAAAATCTGGAAAAAAAACCTTCTGTAAGGGCTTCTTTGGGCTTATATGAAAGGTCGCAATCAAATGCATTGCTAAACAAAAGAAAATCAGTAACCTTTGATGACATTAAAGCAGTTGTTGTTTCTGTCTTGGCTCATAGGATAAGATTAAAGCCTTCTATTAAATATTTGCAGAGCCCTGAAGCATACATAAAAGAACAATTTGAAAAGAATATTATAGATAGCGATGTTTTAGAAGAAAAAAAAGGTGATTTACTTTGACAGCCAGCAACAAATACATGAAAAAGAAGAAATAGAAGAATTGACTGGCAAGCTTTCCCAGCAACAGGAAGAGAACAAGTTAATGAAATCTGTTCTTGAAAACGACAAGGAAACAATAGAAAAAGGGAAATTAATCAGTGATTCTATAAATCAGGGCATGGATTCTTTTACACCGGACTTAATCTACCAGCAATTAGTAAAAAATTATTCTATGGCAAAACATATATTTGGGCCTTCTTTATTGAAGTTAGCTACAGGCTATGATCCTGATTATATCAAGAAAAATATAAACATCCCGGAATTTCAAAAAGAATTAAGATTCAGAATACAAAAAAATATTGAAAAACTAAAAGAAGAAGGCTTGCTGTCAAAAGACAACGAGATAAATGATAAAGGCATAGAGCTAGCTTCTTTAGTTATGTATTTTGAAGAGCTGGATAAAATAACACCAACAGGAATTCTAGGGGAAAAAATACATAAACGCGTTTCTATATATGGCAGCAAGGAAGATTTTCGCAACTACAAAAAAGGCGACAGGTACAAAGACATAACAATAAAAAAATCAGCAAAGTTAGCGATAAGAAGAGGCCATAAAAAATTACAAGAAAAAGATTTAAGAGTCTATGAAAGGCAATCTAAAGGCCAATCATATATTGTTTATGCTTTAGATGCTTCTGGAAGCATGAAAGGCGCAAAAATAGATGCCTGCAAGCGTGCAGGAATAGCTTTAGCCTACAAAGCAATAGATGAACGCGATAAGGTAGGTTTGATAGTTTTTGGCTCTGAAATTAAAACAGCAATAGAGCCAACTCTTGATTTTTCTTATTTATTAAAAAGCATTACCCGCGCAAAAGCTTCAAAAGAAACAGACTTAGTAGCTTCATTAAAAAAATCAATAGAACTGTTTCCAAATGAAAACATCACTAAACATTTGATCTTAATCACAGATGCCCTGCCAACTATTGGCAAGGAACCGGAAAAAGAAACATTGCAGGAAGTTTCCATAGCCAGAAACAATAGCATTACAATCTCATTAATAGGGATTAACTTAAATGAAAAAGGAAAGAAACTAGCTGAAAAAATAGTTGAATTAGGAGAAGGAAAACTATATACAGTTAAAAACATTGAAAATATAGATAAGGTTGTGTTAGAAGATTATTATTCAGTTGTTTAATTTAATTCTCTTATAAAAACACACATTTAAATATAATCAATCTAAAAACTAAAAAAATGAAACTGTTAGCCTTTACAGATATGCATCTCTCATCAATCGCATTCAAGAAACTAAAATCAAGAGTAAAAAAGAAAAATCCGGATTTAATCATATGCGCAGGGGATGTTTCTATTTTTGAGCAGGGCCTTGATTCTATACTAAATAAATTAAATAAGTTTAAAAAGAAAATTTTAATTATTCACGGAAACCACGAAACAGACAATGTCCTGAGAAAATTATGCAAAAAATACAAAAATATAATCTTCATCCATAAAAAACAATACAAACAAAATAACCATATCTTCTTAGGTTACGGCGGAGGAGGGTTTTCATTAATCGAGTCCGGATTCTACAAAACAGGAGAAAGATTCAGGAAAATAATAAAAAACAACAAAGACAAAAAAATAATTTTCATAACTCATGCTCCGCCATACAAAACAAAGCTTGATTTGGTAATAGGCAGTCATTGCGGCAACAAAACATTAAAAAATTTTATAGTCAGAAATAGGATATATTTGAATATATGCGGCCATCTGCATGAAAATTTCAACAAAAAAGACAAAATAAAGAGAACAGAAGTGATCAATCCAGGTCCTTACGGCAAGATTATAAAAATTTAAATACCTTTAAAATTCATCTTCCTCCCATCAAAATCTTCCTTTGCAAGCAGCACAACCTTGCTTTCTTTCTTATCATCAATAACCCTATAGCTTGAATTTTCCTCAATTTTCTTAGCAAACTCCATTATCTCATGATGATAGGGCATATTATTAACTTCCAATCTTTCCTGGCTGTGCCCTATATGAGAATAACCTTTTGCCTCAACAAACATTGGCTTGTATTTTTCAATTAATTTTGCATACTCTTCTGGATCAACAAAATTAAAACCTTTTACTAAAGTTAAACGAATTACGCTCCTATCAAACTTATGCAGCATTGACAGGCTTTTCTGCAATTTTTCCCAAGCATCTTTATTTATCGGATTTGCTGTCTTTTGGTAAATCTCTTTATTAGGGCCGTAAACACTTATATACAATTGAGTTGGCTGGTGCTCAACCAATTCCTCAACCATATCTGGAATTGAACCATTAGTAACCAAAAAAGCAGTCATTCCTTTTTCCTTTATGTAATCAATCATCTCAGCTAAGTTAGGATACATTGTTGGCTCTCCAGTTAAAGAAATAGCAAAATGCAAAGGCTTTTCCATTTTCTTAAGCCTTTCCACAACCACATTAGAATTGCCTTTAAAGCCCTGCAACAGCTCGATATGAGCTTTAATACATTCATCAACAATGAACTTAGGATCATCTACTGGACCTTGCCACTTAGGCCAGACATAATCAATATCTCTCCAGCAGAAAACACATTTATGGCCGCAAAAGAACGTAGGAGACATCTGTATGCATCTCCAGCTTTCTATCCCATAAAAAGTATTCTTATAACAAACATCTTTTCCTGTAAGAGCTTTCCTGCAGTAACCGCAAACCTTAACAGCAGAATGATTCCCAACTAGCCTATAGCCCTCGCTATACCTTCTCTTATCCTTAAGCTCCTTCTGCTCATCAGATACATTTAGTGCAATAGCCATGCATCAAAGTAACAACCAAACATATTTAAATTTATACTATAACTACCCTAATATGGAATTAAAGCAGGCATTAAAAAGATTAAAAGAAAGCAAAGAATTTAAGGATTTAAGCAATAAAAATAAAGATATTTACTTCTCATATGCATTAATAATGTTCGATGGCAATGAAGATTCCCAATGGCAGCTTGGATTTTATCATAAATCAACAGATAAAATGATAACTTTTATAGTGGATAAAGATGAAATTAAAATGGAAAAAGAAGAGGAGATATTCAAAAAACCAGGAATTGAAGTAAAAAAACTGGATATTGAGAAAGCGAAAATACCATATGACGAAATATTAAAAAAAGCAGAAGACTTCCAAAAAAAAAAGTATCCCAAGGAATTAGTAAGCAAAACAATAGCAATACTGCAAAATCTTGAGGAATACGGACATATATGGAACATAACCTTTGTAACGCACACATTCAATACATTAAATATGAAAATAAATCCGGAAAATGGTGAGATTGTGCATCATAACCTGCAGTCTTTGATGGATTTTGTCCAAAAATAGAATTTAAACTATATTTTCTAAGCCCACATTATTTAAATATAAGCTTGCTAATGGAAATTTAGGTTTGTTTAAAAACTTTTAAACTAAGGAAAATTTCACTATTATAAAAAATTCTGAAATTTTCAGGTTCTTAAAATGCCAATTACAATAAAAATGCAAAAAATTTCTGATGTTCCGACGCCAAGTTATGCTCATAAAGGTGATTCAGGGGTAGACCTTTACGCTGCAGAAGAATACATATTAAAGCCAATGGAACGAAAGTTAATACCTACTGGATTAAAAATAGAAATACCTTACGGCTATGAAGGGCAGGTAAGGCCGAAATCAGGTCTAGCCTTAAACCAGGGGATCAGCCATGCAAACGCCGTTGGAACAATAGACAGTTGTTATAGGGGAGAAATAAAAGTTCCTCTAATCAACTTGAGTGATAAAGACTACACAGTTGAAAAAGGAAAGAAAATAGGGCAGATGATATTTGCAAAAGTTGAAGAAGCAATATTCGAAGAGTCAGAAGAGCTGAGCAGCACAACAAGAAATGAAGATGGTTTTGGAAGCACAGGTCTTAAATAATAAATTAAAGAGGTGAGAGAATGACAGTAAGCTACAAAACAATGCAGAAAAACAAAAAATTAGATGAATTTGAAGAAAAAAAAGAAGAGGAAGACGAAGAAGAGCAAAGTTAACTCTTTACTTGGAATCTAAAGCAGTTTATCAACCTCTTTCTTTATATCTTCAAAAACCTCATTTATACCCTTAGAAGCATCTATTATCTTTATATTGTCTTTCAATAATCTAGGCAGTTCTAAAAACTTCTCTCTTAACTTATTCATAAACTCAAGTTTCTCAAACTTTTCCTTTTCTCTACCCTTTATCCTCTCCAAAGCAGTCTCTGGATTAATATCCATTATAAAAGCAATATCTGGCTTTAAAAAATCTTTATTTATTTCAATAAGCATTTCACCATCTAAACCTTGCGTAGCTTGAAAAGCAATTGTAGAGTAATAATATCTGTCACATATGACTATATTGGCCTCATGACCATTTGATTTGTTTAAGAATGGGATAATTGTATTTTTCAAATGATCTTCTCTGTCTTTTATGAACATTCCAACTAATTTCTCCCCATTTACCTGAGGATCCTCTTCTTTTGCCAAAATATCCCTTATTTCCTTGCCACACTTTCCATCTGAAGGTTCCATAGTCGTTAAAACTCTATAATTATTATTTTTTAAAAGATAATCATGCAAGAGCCTTACTACCTCGCTTTTACCGCTGCCATCCATACCATCCAGAACAATAAAAATACTTTTAACCATAAAAATCCAGAAAGATATACAATTTATTAACTTTGTGGAAAATAAACCAACTACTTAGAAAACTTCTCCGCACTTTTTCTTTCATAATACAAATCCTTAATGTCTTGATAAACTTTCACTTTCTTTTTCGGCTCTAGTTCATTATACAACCTCATTATTTCTATGTAAACTCTTTTTGCCTCATCAAACTTAAAGTCCATTAAAAACATCCTTGCTTTGTGCAGTCTTTCTTCAATCTCCACAACATGATCTATCTTGTCATAAGTCCGTGGCATAACTTCTGGAGTTTCTATCTTTTCCCCAACAGGTTCCTTCTTCAAAGCCAGTTCTTTTTTCTTCTTAAACAGTCTTTTTACAATAGAAGGCTTTTTTACACTTCCCATTCCTTCAATTGCTTTTTGTATCTCTTCCTCAGAGTTTACAACATCCTCTGGTTTTGTTATCTCTTTTTCAATATCTGGAAACTCAAACTCTGGAATCTTTAATTTTGTTTCTTTACTCTTGATTTTTTCTTTTACTGGCTCTATTTTCTCCAAGTCTTCTAGTTCTTCATCAAATTCTTCCTTTTTCTTGCCAAAAATTTTTCCTAAAAATGGTTTCTTTTTTGGCGTTTCCTTTTCCAACACTTCTTTTTGTTTTTTCTCTTTTTTTCTTCTCTTTTCCTCTTCCTTTTTTTCTATTTCCAATTCTTTTTGTTTCCTTTTTTCAGCTTCTCGTAATTCCTTCTGTTTCCGTTTTTCTTCTTCCAGCTTCTTCTTTTCCTCAATCTCTTTTTGTTTCTGTTTTTCTATTTCCTTTTTCTTCTCCTCAAGCTTTCTCTGTTTTTCTTCTCCCAGTTTTCTCTTGCTTTCTTGCTCATTTTTCTTACTTTTCTCATCTTCAACTCTTTTTCTTTCTTGCTCCTTAAGCTCCTTTTCCTTTTGTCGTTTCTTTTCAATATCTTTCTTTTCCTTTTCTGTTTTAACTAAACCCAAACCATGAAATAACTCAAAAACCTTCTTGCCTCTTGCTTTTCTCTTCTCTTCTCGTAATTTTTCCTTTTTGTGCTTTTCTAATAATTTTCTTTTTGCCTCTGCTTCTTTTGCTTTTTTTCCTTCTAACTCTGCTTTTTTCCTATCTCTTTCTTCCTGCTTTTTATTTCTCTCTTCCTCTTTCCTCTTAATCTCAATTCCTTTTTGCTTTTCTTCTCTTCTTCCTGTTCTTTCAGCTCCTTTATCTTCCTTAGCTTCTTCTTCTATCTCAGGAAAAGGCGGAGGCGGAGGCAATATATCTAAATCTTCATCACTCTTATTAAAAATACCAGAAACTGCTATAAGATTAAAAATAAGCTTTAACGACATCTAACACCCCTTTTTTTAAACTATATAAGCTATAATTTCAAGATAATATTTAAATCTTTATTATTTATATGTTTTTATAAGCTTTTCCCCTGATTTAAGCCCGTTTTTAATATTTACTCTTTTTCCTAAGACCCTGGATAAAAACTTTGTTATGGTTTGGGGGCACAATAATAAGCATTCTTATCTTTATCAAAACCCCGTGCTACAAATAAATCTACATACCAAATAGAACGTTTAATCACAGCTAAACCAAAACTACCTATAGAGCTACCTCAATCATAATCTCTCCAAGTATAATCGCATTTCTCACATTTAAGAAATTTAGTCTCAGGCTCATCTCCTGCCCTGGTTTGCATGGTCCAGTAAAAAGCAGTATCATGGCCGCATTTCTCACATTTAACTTTCGTCTTAGGAAGTACATTTATCTTTTTTTCAATTACCTCTACTTCCTTATCTTTTTTAGCTACAGTTTCAGTTAGTTTTGTCCTTTCTACATTGTTGTCTTTATAGCCGCAGCTACACACTAAAACCTTCTTGCTACCTTCCTTCTTAGGCAGCAGTATAGAACCACATTTTGGACAAAACATCTTCAAAACTCTAAATTTTGGCTCTTGTTTAATAATCTATTTATTTTATTATGCCAAACCAGCAAATTTCAGTAGCTCAACAAACCATATCTTTATGTACCCAAGCAATGGAACCCTTAAAACAACTTTTCCTATAACAACATCTTCTTTTAGATTTGTTTCATCAAGAAGGTTATTTTTTATGGAATCCGCATTATTGTCTCCCTTTGTCTGGAAGTAAATCTTACCATTATCCTGCATTTTTTTGACAATTCTATGGATTATAGGGTCTTTTCTATTGCCATTAAACACAATTATATCCCCAATCTCAATATTTTCTGCATCCTTCCCTACTAAAACCATAATATCCCCCTTATTAAAGCCATTTTTAAATGAAAATATCTCAAAATCTTCTTGGCTAATTCCATTTTCAATATACCAATCTTTATTTAATTCCCACCAATTGTTAAATCCCCAGTTATTGTGTTCCATACTCCCACTCACAACAGCAACAACAGGATGGCTGGTTGTAAGTAAAAATCCTAATCCGGGATACACAATAAACTTAATAAGAACAAAAGCTAAAATTACATTAACAATCCAGCTCCATACACTATTGTCTTCCCAGATAAAATACCATGTTTTTTTGATTAGTTTTTTAAACTCCTTTTTATTCATAAGCCAAAAAAACAACAAGATAGCATAAAAAGCTTTCGTTATTGTGCCTTCCGGCACACTAGTGTATTGGGATATCTTCGATATCCCGAGACTGAACAAAAGAGCTTATACAGTATCCCGTCTCGGGGTGTCAAAGACACCCCTATACACTGTTGTACGGGAACGTATAAAAATGGAAACAAAACACGCCAATTACTTTGAAGGAATCCTTCAATTAAGAGATGTAGATAATGAAGTAGTAGATTTTGCTGTGAATGAAATAGGCAAGATTGAAGACGCATTTATTTCTAAATTAAAAAAAGTAACCAATGGTTTTGACCTGTATATATCCCGGCAAAGGGCACTGCGCAGCTTGGGAAATAAGCTTCAAAGCCGTTTTGGAGGCCAGATAGTAGTAAGCAAAAAACTGCACACAAGAAGCAGGATGTCCGGAAAAGAACTCTTTCGGGTAAACGTACTCTTCAGGATGCCAAAATTCAAAAAAGGAGACATAATAGAATATAAAGGCGATAAAATAAAAATTGTAGCAGTACATAAGAAAGTCTTTGCAAAAGACATCAAAACAGGAAAAAAACTTAATTTAAACTTTAAGGATTTGTTTAGATGAGCATTTCTAAGATAGAATTTACACAAAGCTTTATAAGTCAAAATAATCTCTCCTAATAATATGGGGGGAATGGTTTTTGAAGGTATTGTAATTGACGGCTTGGGAAAAGGAGCTGTTTTCATGTCTATAGATTACTATAAAGACGCAGTAAAAGAAAAGCTCAGTTTTGATCCTTATCCAGGAACATTGAATTTGAAGGTTGACAATCAACAAATAAATTTAATAAAAAGTACCAACCCTATAAGAATTGAAAGTTTTAAAAAAGATGATAAATCATTCGGAGGGGCTAGTTGCTATAAAGCAATAATTAATGGCCTAGATGGAGCAGTTATAATCCCTGATTTAACAGAGCATGAAGAAGATATGATTGAGTTTATTGCACCAGTAAACCTTAAATCAGAACTAAAAATCAAAGATGGAGATAAAGTAAAAATTGAATTGAAAAAATGAAAATAGGAATTGCCGATACAACTTTTGCAAGAGTGAATATGGCAGAGTTTGCAATAGACGTAATTAAGAAAAACTCAAAGCATGAAATAGAGCGCTATACAGTACCTGGTTTTAAGGATCTGCCAGTAGCATGCCTAAGGCTTTTTGAAGACTGTAATTGCGATATTGTTATGGCATTTGGAATGGCTGGAGCTGCTCCAGTTGACCAACAATGCGCTCACGAGGCATCAACTTCTATACAAAATGTTGAATTAAAAACCAAAAAACACATAATTGAAGTTTTTGTGCATATGACTGAATCAGAAGACGATAAAGAAATATTTGAAATAGCAAAAAACCGCGCAGAAAAACACGCTCTCAATACTCTGGAACTCTTAAAAGGCAAAACTGCTCTAACCTCTTATGCAGGCCAGGGAAGAAGACAGGGGAAAGAAAATGAAGGATCAATTAAAACATAATTTCAATATCATGGAAATCAAAGATTTTTGCGTGAAAAATAAAACAATTAAAAAGTTTCCAAATAATAATCAATAATAAAATAAAAAATTATTGTTAAAAAATAGTATTTAAAGATTGTAATAATAAAATTAATTAAATTGAAAAATAAATAATGAAAAATCACTATTGAAAATGAAAAATATTGCTATAGTCGTTTCCGATTTTAACAAAGAAATAACTTCAAAGATGGAGAAGAATGCAGAAAAAACAGCTAAAAAACTAAAAGCAACAATTACAAAAAAAATCCATGTTCCAGGAGCATTTGAAATACCTTTTGCTGTACAGATATTAACGAAAGATAAAAACATTGATGCTGTCGTTGTTCTAGGAGCAGTAATACAAGGAGATACAGACCATGATGTTGTTATAGTAAGCGCAGTATCAAAAAAATTATTGGATATATCATTAAATTCTAACAAACCATTAGGTTTCGGAATAATAGGTCCAAGAGTAACTCATCAACAAGCTGAAAAACGCGCTTTAGGATATTCAGAACGTGCAGTAAAAGCTGCTTTGGAGATGGATAAAATAAAATAATCAGTTAAATTAATCTCCTTTATAATCTAAAGAAACAGGATCAAACATTAAAACATAAGAATCTATTAGGCTTTTTGGGCAGTGCTTAACACCTTTAGGAACTGTTGCAAATTCACCCTCCTTTACTGTTATATCTTTACCACCTTTAATCTGAATTATTATTTCTCCTTTCACAACATAAAAGAGCTCATCCTGATTATCATGTTTATGCCAATGAAATTGTCCCTTGTACAATGCTATATGCACTACTTGGTCATTATATCTTGCTACCTCAACCGGATACCAGGCTCTGCCATCAATTTCCTTTATTTTTTCCTTTAAATTAATTTTTGGAATCATTTCAATATAATCCAATAACTTTTTCCCTTTAAATAGGTTTCTCACCAAAAAAATATTTTGCAAGAGGAGGATAAAATTCAGGATTTCTTAAACCTAAATGTTTAATAATTTCATCTGGCTTAAGAGGAAATTTTCGTTTTACTACATCAATAAGTCCTGATTCAGGAATATCACTTGTACCAAAAGTATTTATTGATATTTCCAGAGGCTCATCCTGACCCATTGCATATGTAAGTTCAACTTTAGCAACATTTGCGAATTCTGCTGCAACAATACTTTTAGCTATCCATCTAGCTGTAACTAAACCATGAAAATCAACTTTACTCGAATCTTTTCCATAAGCGCTTCCACCAGTATGTCCAATTAAATTTCCATAAGTATGGTCTGCATCTTTCTTACCTTTTACACCAGTATCAATCTTAGGCCCACCATAAACGAACAGACTTCTAGGATTTACAAAAATTTGTGTTAGGGATTCATCATACCGATCTTCAATTTCAGGAATTATTATTTTGGTTCTTATATCATCTCTAAATTGTTCTAAATCTATTCCATCCCGATGCTGTGCAGCCACAACTACGCTTGACACATATTTTGGTTCACTTTTTTCATAAACCACTGCTAAATTTAATTTTCCGTCAGGACCTAAACCTTCTACACTCCCATAATAAAAAGCTTCATCTACTCGTTGTGCTAACCTTCTGACAAGAACATGAGGTAAGGGTAAATATTCTGGTGTTTCGTCAGTTGCAAAACCTACTTTTGTTATAGTATCTCCAGCCCCGCCATTACTTACAGCCTCATCTATATTCGGTGATTGTTGATTAATACCAAAAGAAATATTTACTGTGTTGATATCATAACCCCATGAAGCGTTGTAGCCTACTCCTATAACTGCATTCCTAATAATCTCTGTTAATCTATCAATATCTGGTGGAATTTGGGATTTTATTTTTGCTTTAACACTAATCTCTTCAGAATCTACTGTGTCATTTACATCAAGTCTAGAATAAGGATCTAAAGATAACGTTCTTGCAACCACTAATTGAGCAATTAAATCTGCTAAAACATCAGGATGAGCTTGCCGTCCAATTTGTGCAGTTACTATTCTTTGCCCTGGATAAATATAGTTTAGTTTAATTCACCTAAAACTTTGAATTGTACTTTTTTATTTAAATTCTTTTGATAAAAATATTCCAATAGGAATAATAGAAACACAAAATTATTACCTAATCTAATAAAAAAACTTAACCAAAAAATTTCTTCAAAGAAGTTTCTTTCCTGCCCTTTGTTTCTTTCTTATACACCTTGCCTATCTTCTTCTGTTCCATCAAAGATGTGATAAAAGGTTTCCTAGTACGCCTGTTCAAGACATCTTTTTCTAATATCTCCGCTAATTTCTCAGGCTTGATTGAAGATTCCTTAAGAATTAAAGCCAATCTTTCCTCATTAGTCCTCTTGAACTCTTTTATAACATCATCTCTGTTCAAAAGCTCTGCCAAAAATTCTTTTCTTTTTGCTTGGCTTAAAGTATCATACAGAACATCAACGAACTTTTTAGGGTTGGACATCAATAAAAATTTAGTAATCTGCATCGTCCTTATTACATCATTCTTGAAATATTCTGTTTTCAATTCTTTCATAACATCAGAAAGTATATCCTCAAACTCTACCATTATTACGCCGTTTTTCTCTAGTTTCCTTACTACACTATCTTTATCCTTTGGCAATGAATTCAAAACAACAACATTCTCTATTTCAACATCCTTGCTCATATCCTTTGTATATTTTTTTATCGCAATAGTGATGCTTTTGTCATCAAATTTCTCATCAACAAGTTTATCCATAGCATAACTCTGTTCATTAAAACCACTTATAGAACAAACAACCTCAACGTGCATAATATGAGTCAAAACTCCTTTATCAAACTTTAATGCTAGAATTCCAATATCTTTGTTCCCGCTCTTAAGATTATTAACAGTAAAATATCCTTTCCTGTTAAGCCAGAAATTAACTACCTCTTTCTCAGCTGACATTATAACTACACCCCCTTGGAATATCCAAAAACATCAGAATTTATAAGGTTTTTGTTTTTAAATATCCAACAAATTTAACCCAATAAAATCATCATGCTTCCTGTTAATTTTTGCATCTAACTCAACCAAGATAATCTCGCATGTAGCAGCTATTTTTCCTTCATTTAAATGTCCTGCAATTGCCTGCATTTTTTCATCGCTTAACGTTATATGGCAATGCAAATAAACCTCATTATCCAGGGTAGCTATATTGCCTGTAAGATTTACAATTTCTAATGGCTGTTTAAACATCTTTGATGTATACTTCTTGTCCTCTACAATATAATGCGCTAACTCAACTTCATTCAAAGCACCAATTCCAGAAAAATAACTGCAGTTTATATCATTACTAGAACAAAAATCCTTTACACTTTCCACTATTTTCTCCCCTCTTTCCAACCTTATGAAATGAGTATCTTTTATTTTTTTACTCCTCATTCGAAAAGGGATAATTTTGTTCTTTTTTAATATTTTGGATAATCTAATAAAAGAACCAAAAGTTTATATACTATTTATTATGGTAATATTAAGGTAAAA
>CAZTBE010000020.1:0-18857 GCA_964611745.1 uncultured Methanosarcinales archaeon
GATGAGATACCAATAGAAGAAAGGCATGAAGACGAAGTTTTGTTTGTTTCTGGTGTAAGGATTGCACCTAAGGAAAGCCATGCAAAAAACCCTGCTTTTGATGTAACACCAGCAAAGTACATAACTGGAATAATAACTGAAAAAGGAATTGTTAAAGCAGATAGGGAAGAAATAAAGATGTTGTTGAGTGGATTGAGTAAAACTTGACTATAATAACAAAAACCTTTTAAATTAAATAAGCATTCTAAGTATTGATTAAAATGGATTGGGGGATGAAAAACAGATTAAGCAAAGTAATCAGTCCAAAGACTGGTAAAACAGTTATGTTGGCAGTTGATCATGGCTATTTCCAGGGCCCAACAACAGGACTTAGGGAATTTAAAAAGGGTGTAGAACCTTTAATACATCATGCAGACTGCTTGTTTATTACTCGCGGTATGTTAAGAAATTGTGTTGATCCTGAGACAAAAATTCCTGTTTTCTTACGCGTTTCAGGAGGTCCAAGTGTTCTGAAAGATGATTTATCTGATGAGCACATAACAACTTCTATGACTGAAGCTTTAAGATTAAATGCAGTTGGTGTTGGAATGTCAATTTTTGTTGGTGGAGTAAATGAATCAAGAACTATTTCAAATCTGGGAAAATTAGTGAATGAAGCAGAAGTGCATAACATGCCTGTTTTGGCTATAACTGCTGTAGGAAAAGAAATGGCACGAGATGAAAGATATTTAGGCTTAGCATGCAGAATGGCTGCAGAGCAGGGAGCGCATATTGTCAAAACATACTATTGCGAAAATTTCAAAGAAGTTGTTAAAGCCTGCCCTGTTCCTATTGTCATTGCTGGCGGTAAAAAAATTGATGAAAAAGACGCATTGCAGATGGCTCGTAATGCAATAGATGACGGTGCTGTTGGAGTGGATATGGGAAGAAATATCTTCCAATCTGAAAATCCAGTTGGAATGATTAAAGCTGTTAGAGCAGTAGTGCATGAAAATGCTACTATAGATGAAGCTTTTAATGTTTATGAGAAAGAAAAGAAATGAGTTCTTATGAAAGTCGCAGTTTATTACAATAATAACGACATCAAGATAGAAGAAAGGCCAATTCCAAAGATTTCTGATGGTGAAATTTTAGTAAAGATGAAGGCATCCGGTATTTGCGGTACTGATGTTATGGAATGGTATAGGATAAAAAAAGCACCAAGAGTTCTGGGCCATGAGATGGCTGGAGAAATTGTTGAGTCAAAATCAGAAAAATATACAGTTGGACAAAGAGTTTTTGTAAGCCATCATGTTCCGTGCAACAACTGCAAATATTGTTTGGAAGACAATCATACTGCTTGCGAAACTCTGCATACAGGAAATTATGATCCTGGTGGTTTTTCTGAATTCATAAAAATTCCAAAAATAAATGTTGATACTGGAACTTATTTACTGCCGGAAAATGTTTCTTATGAAGAAGGCACAATGATAGAGCCGTTAGCATGCGGTGTCAGGGCTTTAAGATTAATAAACATTAAAAAAAGCCATACTGTTTTAATTTTAGGCTGTGGTGTTTCTGGTTTAATGAATATTCAATTAGCTAAACTTACTGGCGCAAAAGTTATTGCTACTGATATTGATGATTATAGGCTGAACAAAGCAAAAGAATTTGGTGCTGATGAAGTTATCAATGCTAAAGAAGAGCTTAATGTTAAGGCTGATAGGATAATAGTCTGCACCGGAGCTATACAAGCTGTTAAGCAGGCATTTGATAATATTGACAAAAAAGGAATTGTTTTATTCTTTGCAATACCTGAAAAAAACATAGAAATTCCAAATGTTGATTTATGGAGAAATGAATTAACCTTGCTTTCATCATATGGAGCAGCACCAAAAGATTTACAGGAATCTTTAGAACTTATCAAAAACAAAAAAGTGAATGTTAAGGATATGATAACCCATAAGCTGCAGTTAGAAAAAATCCAGGAAGGCTTTAAGATAGTATCAGATGCAAAAGAATCATTAAAAGTTATTATAGAATATAATTAGCTTATTCTTTATTTCATTATAAAGCACTGGACATTGTTCCTATTGCACTGGACATTCACGCGTGAGGTTTATAAACTAGTTCTACATTATAATAAATTAAAAAAGTGGCCAAGAATAGCCAAAGACGCTGGACTCAAAATCTAGTTGTTATTCACCCGAATATTTACTATATAGTACATCTGATATATAAACCTTGTGAAAAAAACAATCGGTAAAGCCGGGGTGGCTGAGTCTGGCTTAAAGCGCTGGACTCAAGATCCAGTTGGTGTTCACCCGAATATCACGCGGGTTCAAATACTAACACGGAACTATTGAAAGTCCCGTCCCCGGCGCCGTAAAATTTAATTTAAGAAAATAAGATATACTCAAAATAAAAAGTTAATCAAAATAAATAGGACCTACATGTAATGCCAATGGTTGTGTTCCTTTTTTTGGATAAGGAGAAACTAAAAGTGAAATGGAAAGCATCCTATAAGCTTCAACAATTACTCTACTTGGTTCATTTAATTCAGAATATGATGTTGGATTTAATGCTAAATAAATACCCCTAGATTTATTACCATATCGATGAATATTATCAGTATCTATATCAGATACTCTAGCAACTAAAGTATCTTCTTTTTCAGGAATTCCATCAACACGCCTTAAAATTGCAGGTTTATCAGACACTTGACCGCAAATTGCCAATCTTCTTGCAACTTCTTCTTTATGGTCAAAGACCCATTCATTAACTCTTCTAGCATAACTTTGCATATCCCATACAATACTATCCAAATAGTGGTCAAGAGTTGTTTCGACAAAACCCAGTACTGGGTGTACTACCTGTAAAAACTTGTTTTAAAGTCATAAATTTCAGAGTGGTAACATTAAATATTTAAATATTTCTAAAAATAAAATCTTGTAAGAATTAACTTATAACAGATGTCTTAATATCTTGACGGCATTTACAATCAGGATTGCCTTTGATTTTGGGTATTGTTTTCAAAAACAATTTAATTACATTTTCTGCATTTTTCTTGAATGTTTTCAAAACCATTTGTATATCGACTGCTTCTCCACTATCTCTCCAACAGTCATAATCGGTTGACATAACAACAGCTGCATAGCACAATCCTGCCTCACGAGCTAAAACAACTTCAGGAACAGTTGACATGTTGATTACATCTGCTTTCCACTGCCTGAATAAATTGCTTTCTGCTTTTGTACTGAATCTAGGGCCTTCAATTGTAATAACTGTTCCTTTTTTATGATAACTCATGCCTAATTCTTTAGCAGACTCTGCCAATAATTTTCTCAACTCAGCGCAAAAAGGCTCTGCCATTGGTATATGAGCAACATGGTCTTTTTCATAGAAAGTACTTTTTCTTTTTGTAGTTCTGTCAATAAACTGGTCAACAAAAACAAAATCACTTGGCTTGATTTCCTCTCTTAAAGAGCCAGCTGCACTTGAAACCAAAATATGCGTACATCCTTGCTCTTTCAAAGCATGGATGTTAGCCTGATTAGGCACATTTGTCGGCATTATTTCATGTTTCTTACCATGCCTCGATATAATGACTACATCTATACCTTCAATTTTCCCGGTAGTTAAAGCAGAAGAAGGCTTTCCATAAGGTGTTGTAACCTTAATTTCTTTTGTATCCTTTAAAATCTTGGGATCTTCCAGTCCAGAACCGCCAATAATTCCTATTTTTACCACTAAAATCACCCAATATTATTTTTATTACAATATCAATAATTCAATTTTTTATCATTAATTATTATTTTTATTTATTAAATTGATTTTTTGTTTTATTCTTTTTTATTGAAATTTTTTATTTATTGTTTTTTTTTTTTAATGGTTTTATTTTTTTATTGGATTTTTCATTTAACCTCCAAACCACTCTTTTCAGCCTTATCGCTTATTATAGCGCTATTGCCAGAAGGATCTTCTATTATTATTTTCTGTTTTTCCTGGCCCCACATTATTTTCATGAGTTTTTTTAATAAATTTTTTGCTTTTTTCTTGTCTTCATTATCTTCTGCAGTATCTCTTGCTGTCTCAATCTGGTATTTAACCCTGTTCAATATTCCTTCTATATTTGTAACAAAACCCTGGGCAGCAGAGCCTGGAGTTATTGTAGTTATATGCGGAATTTTAACGGTTGCTTCAGAACTCTTAACAACTCTAACCTTCATATCTTTTTCATTAGAAATTTCAAAAGTATATTTGCACGGCTCTTTTCTCTCAGCAGCTTCAACATCAGATTTATGATATTTGCAATTACCACATGTCATAGAAAAAAGAAAAACCTTTCCAAAATATGGAACTTCTGTTTCCTTTTCCATCAAAACCAAAGTCTTTTTGAAGCACAAAGGACAGGTTTCTCCTGATGTTGATTCTGGTTCTCCCATAAAACTCAGGTAAAGAATTCTGTTTTTATAGTTTTTGGTTTTCCAAAAACCCGGGAAAACTTGTTTCCGGCTGGTTTGCAGTTAGCAAACCTGGGAAAATTGTTTTTCCGCTGATTTTTGGTTACAGAAGTTTATAGAAATTTACAACTGATTTGATGGATTCAATATTTGATCTAAAAAATCGTTCATTAAGCGACGGGATATTAGCTATTTCCTTTAGAGATTTCTCTAAACTTTCAAGTGCCGCTCTATCATACCCCCATACATAATTGAATTCTTTGATTTATTCGAAATTTGATCTAATAAATCATCTAAGAATGCATCTACAATTAAAGGAGAATTAAGGAGATTTTCCAAAGTTTGTCCCGGTAAACCCAATATATCAAAAAATCTTGGTTGCAAACTTCTTGTCGGAGTAGAAGATCCAATTACATATCTATGAACTGCAGCATATGATATATTCAATCCTTCTTTTATTAATTTTTGGCTATTTCCCGGAATAGTTAACCAGGCAGATAACATATTACTTACCAATTGGTTTTTTGGTTTTTGTTTTCTTTTTTCAGCATTATCTGCTTCATAAGCTTCCAATGTAATTCCGCGGGCTTTTTTTGCCCAAGATTTTTGGTAGTCACGAGAATAACTATTCTTTGCTTCTCTGTATGCTCTTACGGATCCATAACCTTGATGTAGGGCACGGATATGGGCATCTGCAACATTTAAAGAAACTTCTGCGCGTTTAGCAACATCACTAACTATATCCCTAACTGATATTTGTTGATTAAGGGGCATTGAATCTAAAACTTGATTATAAACTACATCCATTAATTCTAAAGCGGGAGCTGTGTATGCTGGCATAAGGCTAAAAAATGGGGCTATATTTATAAATTTAACCAACACTACTACTCGTAAGTCTTCAATAAATTTCAATATATGTCTTAAGAATTCAATTACCTAATCATAATCAGTAATGTCACTCTCAGTCTCTTTCTTTGGCTCTTCCTGTCCTTTGTGCCTGTAGATATGGGCAAATGATGGTACAGCTGCTATCCAGTTGTCTCCAAAACCTGCTATATCTCCTTCAATAGCATCACATGTTTTTTTTATCTTATTTATAGCTCTTTTTAACTCAACCAAATCCTTGTCTTTTAATGGTTTAATGTTAACCAAAGCGATAGTATGCCCTTCCCTTAAAGAATCTAATATTGGCTTGATGCTTTCAAAATCCTCAATTACAAAAGGCCTTACAGTCACTTTAGAACTAGATTCTGCAGTAGCTTCTGTTCCAAGCTCAACATAGCCTTCTTCTTCAGCCTCATGTGCTGCTCCAGAACCATTACCAGATACTGTCTCTTTTATTTTATCAAAAAAACCCATAAATAACCACCTTTATTGCTTAATTGGATATTTTAATTACCCTCAAATATTTAAATCTTTCTATTGTAGGGTAGATACAGTGGCATAACAAAGAATTACACGAAATGATGCTTTGATGTCGAATGACTTTTTGAGTTCCAGAAATTTTATCACTCTCGTAAAAAGCTTAAAGCACTTTCAACACTCTCTTCTAGAGAATTTGATGTGTCAATTTCAATACCACCAAAGGGTATAGGAACACGTATAGACTCTCTTTTCAAAAATCCTGTCCAATCTTCTAATTTACCTCTATCTCTTTTATAACCTCTTTCTTTTAATCTTCTTCTAATGACATCTTCATGAGCGATACATCTCATTAATTTTAATCTGCAATTTGTTTCTTCTGCTAACATTCTATATCTACTAGCCCATCTTTCATTTTGGACTTCAGTTGAATAAGGTGCATCAATCCAGATACTGTTACCCAACATTAAATTACGTCTCACAATATTATCAACTGTCTTGTATGTACCCTCCCTTACAACTTCTTCCTAAAATTCTACACTTCTTTCTTCACTAAAACCATCAGAAATCATATCTTTATCAATATATGTTGCATGAATAATGTCCATAACGCCTGGTTTGATTTTATTTCCACTGCCATCATACAGTCCTAAAGAAAGAGTAGTTTTTCCACTACCAGGAGTTCCAGTAACAATGGCTAAGACTGGTGGATTGAAATATAGCTTTTCCATATTATGGTGTAATTACGTACACTTAATAAATTTAACCCCGCTAGATTACTTCAGCGAAACATTTTTAAATGAAGCTACGATTCAAATTTTCATGGCAAATAATATTGGAGGCTCGAAGAGAAAAAGCCGGCATAAGCTAAAGAAGGAAAGAAGAGCAAAAGGAAAGATAAGCATAAGCAGGTTTATGCAGTCCTTTAATGTGGGCCAGAGGGTTCATTTAAGCATTGAATCATCTATACATAAGGGAGATTATCATCTTAAATTTCTGGGCAAGACAGGAGTTGTCCGCGGTTTAAGGGGAAAATGTTATGAGATTGCTATAAGTGACGGTGGAAAGGAAAAACTACTTATAGTGCATCCGGTTCACCTTAAAACAACAAGTGATTAATATGGCATCTGAAATAATATCTGAAACACCTATCAGCGCATATCAGCTGAAGCAGGAATTGGGTAAAATAAAGCAGAGAGACAAAGAACTAAATTTCAGGGCTGCTAAAACAGAGGAGCATTTGGAGCATATATCACCATCCAAAACTTCAGACGCTCTTTTTGACAAAATCAGCAAATTGAACATTTCAAGGCTAAAAGAACAGCATATACGTAAAATCATAGATGTAATGCCTGCAACAGCTAGGGACTTAAAGGTTGTTATGCAGGGCTATACAATAAGTTTAAGCAATGAAAATATAAAGAAAATTGTTGACATTATAGCAAAAAACCTGTAGAAACGCTTTCTAGGCTAATTTTTAAGTATAAATTAACAATATTTATAAATACAAAAGTTAAAATTATAAAAAATGAGGGTGGAGATAGAAAAGAGGCAGATAGGTAGTTATGAAAGGATAGCTAGAGAAGTCAACAAAGCTGTAAAAAAGCCCAGCTTAAAAGTTAAAAAAAACAGGTATGAAAAGGATTTATTCCGGAAAGACATAAGCGTAGAAAATAAGAAAAAAAGGCTTGAAAAAAGCCTGCACGAGCTTATAATAAAGACCTTTTCAGTAAATATAAGCCAAATTAAAAAGAAAAAAAAGGCTGTGGAGAACTTCAAGGAAAACATAGAACTGATAAGGCACATAATACATAAAATAAAATCCATTAATAATTATCTTGAAGAAAGCCTTTTACATGACATTGGGATTGTTAAAAAATCATTGATAGTAAAGGCAGTTAAATCAAATATGCCGGAAAAATATCTGGAAAAAAGCAGCAGTGTATTGTCAAAAGATTATATAGGCAAGATCGAAAATACTGTCTATGGGCTTATCCAGAAAATCATATTTTTTGACAAGAAACTGCTAAAAGATTATAAAAAGAGGAAAATTAAGGTATTAAAGAAAGAAAAGCTTGGAATAAAAGATATAGAAAAGACACTTAAGATTGAAAGCGAGCTTTTGGATGCGCTGGAAGCAAAAATTCCTCCGGCTAAAAAAATAAGGGCAAAATTATTCACAAAAGAGATATTCAACAAGTGGGTTCCCTGGGTATTTGCTTTGTTATCCAGCTTTGAAACAGAGTATGACAAGGAAGAGCTGATATTTTCAAAAATCAAGAAGAATGACAGATTAAGGAAGAAAATTCAGAAGAAAATAAAGCACATTGCCAACGAAAAGGAAAAGCTGCTTAAAATTAGGGAAAAAAGGGCATTGGCAATGACGAGATTCGGAAAAATAAGTGATGACTACAGGCAAACATTCCACGAATATGTATCTGCAGCAGGCTTATAACAATTAATATGGAATTACTACAATCAAGCGGACAAAAAATGGAAAGTACAAAAGAAGAGAATACAATAATATTAGACTTTTTACAGAATGGGTACCCATTAGATGAAAGGCCCATGTACATGAAGACTCCGATAGCGCAAGCTGTAGGAAAAGAGCATTTTGTTTTGCTTGAGTTAGTGCCTAAAAAAGAAGTGCATCTGCAGCTATATGAGGAAGTGTACATAGGAGAAGGCAAAAGAGACAAGATACACCACATAGTTGGAAAAATTCCAATGTCAAAATTAACAAGAACTGCAAGATCCGAACTTGAGTTTGTGATTAAAGATTTGGTAAAGAAAAATGAGAAGAGATTTATTGATTTTTTCAATAATGCAAGGCCGTTAAGCACAAGAATGCATCAGATAGAACTGCTTCCCGGAGTTGGAAAAAAGCACATGTGGGAAATAATAAACGCCCGCGAGGAAAAACCTTTTGAGAGTTTTGAAGACCTTAAAAAAAGAGTCAAGTTAATCCCGGACCCTGAGAAACTAATAATCAAAAGAATTCTGGAAGAGATGGAAGGAGAAGAGAAGCATAGATTGTTTGTTGATGTTTTTTGAATTGTTATTTATAACTCCCGCTGAAATCTTTAAGAAATGTGATTAATAGTGATAATGCAATTGGCCCTATAAATATTCCAATCAAGCCAAATAAATTAATCCCTCCAATTAGCCCTATTAATACAGTCAATGGATGGACATCACCTTTACCTCCTACCAACTTTATTCTCAAAAGATTGTCTGACATGCTTATTATAAAAATTCCATATAATAACAATCCAATGCCCATTCCCATGCCCCAATAGGAATTGATAATCACGCCATTAAGTATCAAAAGCAATGAAGCAGGAAGCCATATGATAGCAGGCCCTATTAAAGGCAGCAAAGCAAAAATTGCCATTACAACACCCCAGAAAATTGCAGACGGAACGCCAAAAACATAGAACCCTAATGCTCCTAAAGCGCCTTGCGCAATTGCAACGATTATATGGGCAAAGACAACAGAATGTGTTACCTTACCAAACTTCTCTATTAGCCTATTGGAATATTTTTGCTGTAAGGGAATCATTTGCACAACATTGTTCATCAGCTTTTTGCCGTCTTTGAACAAGAAGAATGATATGAATAAAGCAAGGCCTATGGCTATAATGATATTAGGTATCTGCACCACAACAGATGTAGCTATTCCTATTGTTTTTTTAAATACTGTATCTACAATTTTATCAAAATCAAAATATCCTGATCCAGTAACAAAATTAAATGCATTGCATTTGATTGAGTTTGTGCCTTGACAATTTATATCAAAAAACCCTTTATCTATTATATTTGTCTTAGCATAATCGTAAATGCTCTCAACTTGTTTTGGTATCTGTGATGCTACAAATACAAAAGGCATAAGGAATAATATTACTATTAAAACAAGAGTTATAAAAATTGATAAACTTTCATATTTTAAAGGTATTTTGATTTTCTTGTATAAAGGATAGAACACATAAGTAAGTATTATACTTGCTAAAAAAATATTGAGCACTGGTTTTAATAAAAGATAGAATAAAACTATAGCTAATGCAAAAAACAATAATTGGATATTAGTGGAAAGATTTGTATTTTTAATTTTAATCACTGGTTGTATTTTGTAAGCAAAGCAGCTATTAATATTATGATAAGGCCAATCAAAATATGGGATGTTCCATTGCTAAGATTTGGGTATAGTTCATTGATATATAATGCAACGCCTATGCCTAAAACTCCTAAGCCTGCTGAAAAAAGGATTATTGTAGTCATCAAATGCCGGATTTTTTTCCCGATTCCTGACAGGTCTCTTATCCATTTTGCCAGGTGTTCAGCCTCTTCTGCAGCAACAGAAATAAGAGATTGTAAGGATTTCTCCATTAATTTGTTTAAAACTGACTTGAAAGTTATTTTTTCTTCTTTTTCTTGTTTTTTTGCCATGATAGATACCTCTTTTTTATTAAGATGCTATTAATTGTTAGATATTATTTAAAGGTTTTTGTTTTTAGAATAATATAATATTATTGGAGTTTTTTGTTTTTAAATTTATTAATATGTTGTTAAAGAAAGATCTATAAAATTTATTGCGTTAAATGATCTAAGTTTCCTTGCGGATTGTTTTCAGGAGTTGATGTTGCTAACTCTTCTAAACCTGATGCTTGGTTATTATCCGGATTGTTCCCTCTGTTTGTTATATGTTTATCTTTAATATGAATTAATCTATTATACATACGACCTATTCCGCCTCCAGTAACAAATTCACCTGTTACAACTGTAAGTGCAGTACCACCAGCCATGATCCCAAGATAAAGGGGATAGCTTTCACCTTCAGGAACTACCCTATAAGACATCACTAATAAAGCAGGAACTACATAACCCAAACTACCACCAAAAGCAGCTAATGCTAATAAACCACGCTTATTTTCTCTTGCTTCAGTAAGTAATGCTCCGGTATTTATCTGGGGAATATTGCTTGAAATATTATCATATATTTGTCCTGGATTTGGTATTTTATCCTTCATACTATCATAGAAATTTACTGGGTTGAAATTTGGCATATTTGGCATTTTAGTATATCAATAAAATCAATCTTTATAAAAATTTTGATTTTTCATATTACAAAACAACAAACTTTATAAATAACGTTCTTATACTTATTTTTTTTAATATGCAATTAAAGAAGAATGCCCAGCTTGTTCTTGAAGATGGCTCTGTTTTTTATGGTTGCTCATTTGCTGCTGAGAGATCTGTAGCTGGTGAGGTAGTTTTCTCAACTGGAATGGTTGGCTATCCTGAATCTTTGACTGATCCCAGCTATAAAGGGCAAATTCTATGCTTAACATACCCTTTAATAGGCAACTATGGTGTTCCTTCTGATGAAAAAGATGAATTTGATTTAAAAAAGCATTTTGAATCGGATAAGATACAAATAAAAGGTTTAGTGATTTCTGATTATTCTTTTGAGCATTCTCATTGGAATGCAAAGAAAAGTTTAGCAGAATGGCTTAAAGAGCATAATATTCCTGGAATTTTTGATGTTGATACTCGGGAATTAACTAAAAAAATTAGGGAAAAAGGAGCTATGCTTGGCAAGATAATAATTAATGATGAAGATGTTAAGCTTTATGATCCAAATAAGGTTGATTTGGTTAAGGAAGTTTCAATAAAAAAACCTATTATTTACGATACAATTAATAAAAATTCAATTACAATGAATAATACTCCAATGATTAAAGAAATAAATAAAAATACACTAAAAAATAATTCAACAATTGAAAAAATAAATAATAATTATAAAAAAAATAAAGTTGTGGTTTTAATAGATTGTGGAGTTAAAAATAATATAATAAGGAATTTGATCAAGAGAAATTTAATTGTAATAAGAGTCCCTTATGATTATGGTTTCTTTAAGTTTGATTTTGATGGCATTGTTATAAGCAATGGCCCTGGAGATCCTAAAATGTGTAAGAGGACTATAAAGTTCATCAGGAAAGCAATTAATCAAGAGATTCCAATTTTCGGAATATGCTTAGGAAATCAGCTATTATCTTTGGCTGCAGGCGCAGATACTTACAAGCTGAAATACGGACATCGAAGCCAAAACCAGCCTTGCCTACTGAAAGATACAAAAAGATGCTTCATAACAACACAAAACCATGGGTTTGCTGTTGATACAGAAACATTGCCACCAGATTGGGAGCCATTGTTTACAAACATTAATGATAATACAAATGAAGGCATTAGACACAAAACAAAACCATTCTTTTCCTCGCAATTCCATCCTGAAGCCACTCCTGGTCCTGTTGATACTGAATTTTTGTTTGATGATTTTATTAAAAAGTTAAAAAATGGAACCGATTAATATTTTAATCATTGTTATTGTATTTTTTATAGCCTCATTTTTCGGCTCATTAACCGGTGGCGGAGGTTTAATAACAATACCCACTTTAATTTTTATGGGGTTGAGCCCGATTACGGCATTAGGCACAGGAAAAATTGGTGCAGTTGGAATTACATCAGGTTCAGCAATAGGATATGGTATGAAAAAGAAGATTGATTACAAAATGGGGTTTATATTTATGATTTTCGCAGTTATAGGTTCAATATTTGGAACATTAACAATTTTATCTGTACCGGAAGAATTGATAAAGAATTTTATAGGTATTATTATGATTATTATTGTATTTTTTTTATTTTTAAATCCAGATATTGGGACTAAAACCAAAAAGGTAAATAGAAGTATATTGCTTATTTCCTTATTCGCACTAGGAAGCGGTTTTTTTAGTGGATTTTATGGGCCTGGAATCGGAACAATTAATAGGTTAGTACTTGCAGCTTTTTTTTCATACGCAATTATAAATAGTGCAGCCCTTTCTACATTTGCAAATTCTGTTACAAATTTATTTTCATTATTAATTTTTTCGATTTATGGAGTTGTCCAGTTTTCCTTGTTTATTCCAATTTTTGCAGCAGCATTTATTGGAGGATATTTAGGTTCCAGGTATGCAATGAAATTGGGCAATGTAAATGTAAAAAGATTGCTGCTTACAGTAGCTATTATAATGGCAATAAAGTTATTGTTTTTTTGAAAATGCAAAAACCAAAGAAAGTTTTAGTGCTTGGATCAGGATCTCTCAAAATTGGAGAAGCAGGAGAATTCGATTACTCTGGAAGCCAGTGCTTAAAGGCATTGAAAGAAGAAGGAATCGAAACAGTCCTTGTTAATCCTAACATTGCGACAATACAAACCTCAAAAGGCATGGCTGATAAAATCTATTTTCTTCCTGTAACAGCTTACTTTGTCGAACAAGTAATAAAAAAAGAAAAGCCTAGTGGGATAATGCTTGCTTTTGGCGGACAAACAGCCTTAAATTGCGGTGTTGAGCTGGATGATAAGGGAATTTTTAAAAAATACAATGTAAAAGTATTGGGAACATCGGTAGAGACTATCAAAGACACTGAGGACAGGAACTTATTCAAGAAAAAACTTGCAGAGATTGATGTTAAAGTTCCTGAAAGCAGGGCTGTTACAACTATAAATGAAGGCTTGAATGTTGCTAAAAGAATTAAGTATCCGGTTATGGCAAGAGTTGCATATGCTCTTGGAGGGCAAGGCTCTGGAATAGCTTATAATGACCTTGAGTTAAATAAAATATTGACAAGAGCTTTTTCTTATTCCAAACAGATTTTGATAGAGAAATATCTTGGAGGCTGGAAGGAAGTAGAATATGAAGTTGTCCGCGATAAGTATGACAACTGCATTACTGTATGTAACATGGAAAATTTTGATCCAATGGGGATACACACAGGAGAAAGTATTGTTGTTGCGCCAAGCCAGACATTAACTAATAATGAATACCATAAATTAAGAGAGATTGCAATAAGGGTTATAAGGCATTTGGGTATTGTTGGAGAATGTAATATACAATATGCTCTTGACCCCAAATCAGAAGATTACAGTGTGATAGAGGTAAATGCAAGATTAAGCAGAAGCTCTGCCTTGGCATCAAAAGCAACTGGTTATCCTTTAGCTTTCATTGCTGCAAAACTAGCTTTAGGCTATTCTCTGACAGAAATTGAGAATTCAATAACTAAAACAACAAAAGCATGCTTTGAGCCTGCTTTGGATTATATTGTAATAAAGATACCTCGCTGGGATCTGGAAAAATTCAAGAAAGTCAGCTTCCAGATAGGAAGTGAAATGAAATCTGTCGGAGAGGTAATGGCTATTGGCAGGAAATTTGAAGAAGTATTGCAAAAAGCTTTGAGAATGTTAGGCATAGAACTACATGGTTTAGTTTGTAATAGTATTAAAATAAATAATAATATTAATTTTGAATTAAAAAATCCTACTGATAAAAGGGTAATTGCAATATCAGAAGCGATAAAAAAAGGCTATTCTATTGACAAAATCTATTCATTGTCTAAAATTGATAAATGGTTTTTGTACAAAATAAAAAATATTATTGATACAGAAAAGAAAATTAAACAATATGATATGCATAATTTGCCAAAAGAACTGTTAAGATTAGCAAAACAGCAAGGTTTTTCTGATTTTCAAATTGCAAGGTTACTGTTCAATAATAAAAATTATGAGCATAATTTATTGAAAATTAGAAATTTGAGGAAAGAATATCGTATTGTGCCTTATGTAAAACAAATAGATACCTTAGCTGCAGAGTATCCGGCTAAAACCAACTATCTTTATTTGACCTACAACGGCAGCAGGGATGATATTAAATTCGATAATAAAAAGTCTGTCATAGTTCTTGGTTCAGGCGCTTACAGGATTGGCTCGTCAGTGGAGTTTGACTGGTGCTGCGTCAATGTAGTTTTGACTTTAAAAAATCTTGATTACAAAACAATAATGATAAACTATAATCCAGAAACTGTATCAACAGATTATGATGTTTGCGATAGATTATATTTTGAGGAGATGTCATTTGAGCGTGTTTTAGACATTTATGAGAAGGAAAATCCTTTAGGTATAATAATCTCGATGGGCGGCCAGATTCCAAATAATTTAGCAATGAAATTGTATAGGCAAAAAATAAAAGTGTTGGGTACGAGTCCATTGAGCATAGACAACGCAGAGGACAGGCATAAATTTTCTAAGTTATGTGATAGATTAAGTATAGACCAGCCAGAGTGGATTGAAACAACTAATATTAAAGATGCAATAAAATTCGCAAATCATGTTAAATACCCTATCTTGATAAGGCCCAGCTATGTCTTGTCCGGAGCAGCAATGTCTGTAGCATTCAATGATAAAGACCTTAAAAAATATCTGGAAAAGGCAACTGAAGTAAGTAAAGAACATCCTGTTGTCTTAAGCAAATTTATTACAAATGCAAAAGAGATTGAGATAGATGCTGTTGCCTTTAAAGGACAGATTATAATTTATGCAATTTCTGAGCATGTTGAGAATGCAGGTGTCCATTCAGGAGATGCAACTATGGTCTTGCCTCCGCAATTTACCTACATAGAAACAATCAGGAAAATAAAAGAAACTGCAAAAAAAATTGCTTCTGCTTTGGCTATTACAGGACCTTTTAACATACAATTCATAGCAAAAAGCAACGAAATCAAGGTTATTGAATGCAATTTGCGCAGCTCTCGTAGTTTTCCCTTTGTCTCAAAAGTCACTAAATATAATTTTATAGACAAAGCTGCAAAAGCAATGCTTGGCTTTGAAGAAAAAGGAAGCTATAATACCATCGATCTTGATTATGTTGGAGTTAAAGCCCCGCAGTTTTCCTTTTCCAGGCTTCATGGTGCAGATCCGGTTTTGGGTGTAGAGATGGCTTCAACAGGAGAGGTTGCATGCTTAGGGGAAAACATAAATGAGGCTTTTTTAAAATCATTGTTATCTGTAGGCTTTAAAATTCCAAATAGTAATGTCTTATTGTCTACCGGTCCAATAAAAAGTAAAGTTTATCTGTTAGAAAGTGTAAAAAAATTACAACAAATGGGCTATGATTTATATGCAACAAAAGGAACCCATAATTTTCTAAAGAACAATCGTGTTGAGACAAAAATTCTTCATTGGCCTCTTGAAAAAAAAGAGCCTAATGTTTTAACTTATCTCCAAGAGAGAAAAATTGATTTAGTAATTAATATTCCAAAAAGTTTTGAGGAAGAAGAGTTGGAAAATGATTATTTGATCAGGAGAAAAGCAGTTGATTTTAACATTCCATTATTGACAAATGAGCAGAATACAAAACTGTTTATTGAGTCAATTTCTAAATTAAAGATGAAAGATTTGGAGATTAAGGAATGGGAAGGGTATGAGTGATTTATTTATGCATTTAATCCCCAATTAATATCATCAAAAATGTGCCAGTTTCGGGATGTCGAAGACATCCCCAGACGCTGTTTTACGGGCACGTAAAAAAACCCAAACCCTTATAAAACAATAAAAATTTCTTTTATTTGGTGATAATAAATGGCATTTGACAAGAATTTAGACAAAGAATTATTTTCAGAAACAAAGGAATTTGAGACATCAAAAATCAAAGTAGGAGTTTATTCTTACAATGACGGGGAAAAGAAGCTGCAGATTTCCCGGGAAAATTTAAATCAGGAAAATGCGCAATGGAAATTCTCCAAGCTAGGAAGGATGTTTAAGGATGAGGTTGAAGCAGTCATTCCAATGATGAAAAAAGCCATAGAGCATATGTAAGCCAGTTAAGCAACAAAATATTTATATATGACCTATTGCATCAATACTATAAAATGTCCAATATAAATAAGATAAATATGATGAGTATTCTGATTTTGATAGTGGGCATTATTATTATTGCTTAGACAATTTCTGATGTTCTTTACATAAAATCTGCAAGAACATCAGATTTCTCTATAAAATTTTAACGTAAGGTGAAAAAATATTTGATTTCGAAACCATGGTTATGGAAGATAAAATGAAAGAATTTGAGGAAAAGTAGAATGGCAACACAGGTATTAGAAAGGATTTCAAGTACTAGTTTGGTGGAATTAGAACATAGAACTCTTGATAATATGTTTGATGATTTAGGCCATCATATACTAAATAATAGTTTAGATGCTGCTAGTTTAGAGCAGGTTATATCTACAAGATGTATTCCAAATGAATTGCCTACTGACATAAAAAGTTTTAAAAAATTTGTAAGACAAGCTTGGGTTAAGACGCTACTCCACACATTTCCTGTGCAGACTGGTTACCCTTTACAAGAAACCGAATATGAAGAAGGATATTTAGAAGCGAAGCAACAATATTATACTTCGGATGATTGGGGAAAATTTAAGGTTATTACTAGAATCAAAGATCCATCAAGAAATGAAGATACATCAAAAGAAAATCAATTAAATTTTTCAAAAAATGTAATAAGTGGGTTATATACTTACGCTGATGGTCTATACAAAACTCCAATCGCGTTAGTAGTCTCTTCAGGAGACCCCTTTAACGAACAAGAACAAAGAAAAGAGATGAGAGGATTTGTAAAGGCATTATATAATGGCATGAGGCCTTATTTTTTTGAAGTAAACTGGAAAACAGAAAATCAAGGTTCAGATTCATTAGGGTTGCAGATCTTACAGGAGGATTATAGAAGGCTAGTTATCCCATATAATCCCCAAGTTAATCAATTAGCTACAAAATTGTTATATAGAAGAACAGTTCCGACTTAACAAAAAATTATCACTTATTACAAGATCCTTAAAATCTTTAAGGTAAATATTTATATATAACCTAGTATATATAGGTAAATTATGGCACTTACCAGTATTAGGAAAATTTGGAGTTTTCTGCATTATCCTATGGTAGTGTTTACTATCATTGTTTCATAGTTTAATTCTGATGTTCTTTAAATAAAATTTGCAAGAACATCAGATATTTCTATAAAAATTTTAAACCGAGGTGAAAAATGGAAAATTTGAAAAAAACGAAAATAGAAGAGATTGAAAGTATAAACACAGAAGATAAAATGGAAGAATTTATGGATAAGTAAGATGGAAAAATTTTATACAATTAGCCATTATTTAGTTCATCATAGATTTCACTATACTAAATTTAATAAATATTCCCAAAAATTTATATAATCCCTTAATTCTGATCTTATTATTAAAAAGATAGGTGGTAATTATATTAATCTGTGGAATTGATGAAGCCGGCAGAGGCCCAATTGTTGGGCCATTGGTAATGTGCGGTATATCTGTAAAAGAGGATGATTTAAAGGAATTAGTTAAATTAAAAGTCAAAGATTCCAAGCTGCTTACAAAGGCAAAAAGGGAATTCATGTTTGACAAGATAAAAGATATTTCTTACAAATATGAGATTGTTGTTGTTTATCCTGATGAGGTAGATCGTGCTGTTAATAATCATGATGGCTTGAATTTAAATAAACTGGAAGCTAGAAAATCAGCTGAAATTATTAACTTGTTAAAGACGGATAAAGCAATCATAGATGCGCCGAGCAACAATATCAAAAGCTATAAAGAATATTTAATGGGTTATATCAAAAATAAAAAAATTAAATTAATTCTAGAGCATAAAGCAGACCTTAATTACCCAATTGTTAGTGCTGCTTCTATATTAGCGAAAGTTACAAGGGATAATGAAATAAAGAAGATAAAGAAGAAAATAAAAGTAGATTTTGGCAGTGGCTATATGTCAGACTCTAAGACTGTTGATTTTCTTGAAAAATATTATGAGAAACATTCTGAGCTGTTCAGGAAAAGCTGGCTTCCTTACCAGAATATGCTGAATAAAAAATTCCAAAGTAAATTAGAAGATTTTTCCCAGTTTATAGAAAAGGTTGAACATAAAAATAAAAATGTTATTGAAAAATTAAAAAAATTAGAGGATTTCGGCTATAAATTCATACCAACATCAACAGAGCATGAACATGTAAGGATGAAAGGACCTTGCACTATAACATTGTATAAAAGCGGTAAATTACTGGTACAAGGCAAAGAAGAGCATAAAAAAGCTGTTGAGAAACTGATTTCTTGAAAGTTAATTCCTGTTATACGTTTTTTCTGCAAGAAAAAATCGCCGAAGGCGACAGTATT
>CAZTBE010000021.1:0-17300 GCA_964611745.1 uncultured Methanosarcinales archaeon
TTTCATCCAGAAGATTGACTGCAAACTTCTTGTTATCAAATTCATATATCCCAACTTCATCAAATATGACTTTTGATGTCGTCAAAGACGAAGAAGGTGTCTTAACCCTCTGCTGATTTATTGTAGTAACCTTTCCTGTCTTTGTGTTGAAATCTCTTATATCCTCTGTTTCTGCCATAAAATTAATCAATGAATTCCAGAAAATTGGATAAGAGGGCAGTGTCTTAAAATCGCTTGCCTCATCAATAATGCCATAATAGAATATTTTCCCCTTAAAGTGCTCTTTAACTGCCAAAACAGGTGTATCTAAAATTGAAGCAATAACACTTGTGCCATCTTTAGTGTCTGCATCAAAATATTTCGACACAGTTGAAAAGCAGTTTTCAAGAGGTTTTGTTATTTCATTCACTATATTAACACATACTCTTTTTGTATCTTGAATTAAATTTTTTAAGTTGACAATATCAAGATCAACTTTGTTAAACTTATCTAAATCGTCTTGCACTGTTATAATCAATTTCCCTCCATTCTTGACATAATTTGACAAATCTTGAAATGTCCCTGGCAGAATCCCATTCCTTTTTCCAACATTATTTATGCTATGCACTATGATGACATCATGTTCAAACGGAGTAATCTTGTCCCCATAAATATTCAATGTAAGGACCGGAGGGTTCACCACATTAAGCCCTATATCTCTAGAAGAAAGCAAAGCATTTTCCAGGTTTGTATTTTTCCTGTTTGTTATCAGCAATACACTCACTTTTTTCTTTAGTGGGGCGCTTATATAAACCATATTGTCAATATTCAGATCATCTTTAGGTTCTAATTCAATTTTACTAACTCCTGTAGGAGTGTCATCAAACACAAAACTTTCTTTTGAGTTTGGGAGTATATTAATTTTCCCGGATTCTGCAATTACACTTCCACCCTTGACCAATTTAAGATTTATCTGCTTCTGTACAGGATTAAAGTTTTTAACAAAAACTTTTAGATTATGTTTTCCGACATCCATATCTATAATGCCTGCATTTTCTGCATTATTTGATACATCAACAAAGTTCACAATAACCTCTTCTGAGATTATAGCCTTTTTAACAGCCAGAAGGTCAGGCCCATCAAGATTACTAAAATCACTTATAACAACAATTCTTCCTGGTTTGTCCTGCAATAGGTCTTTAGCTAATAGCATAGCATCGCCTAAATTTGTTGTTGTTGCCTTTTCTTGCAGATTATCCAAAATGCTTGACGCAGTTTCGCCGCTTTCATCTTCCAGTACAATTAATGGGATATTTTCTGCAAGTATTATGCTGTTTTTTCCGCTAAGCACTTTTTTGGATTCTTTTATTGCTTTATCAAACCTTGTTGTTCCTCCTTCATCTGCCTGCATTGATGCGCTTACATCCAAAACCACTACAGTATTCTCCAAAGAAACATCATATGGAACTTTTGTAAAAGGCTCTGCTATTGCCAATGACAACCCGATCAAAGCCAGCAGCTGTATAAAAAAGAGCAAATTTGTTAAAAATTTCCTCAAAAAATCATTCTGATTTGATGTCTTCTTGTTTTGCAGTATAAACATTAAAGACGGTATTACCCTATCCTGGGGCTTTGGCTTTCTTAAGTACAAAATTATGAAAGGGATTAAACTTGCTAATGCTATCAATCCCAAAGTGTTTGCAAATGGCATATTAACCTCTTTTTTTCATTATTATTTATTATTTCAATTATTATTATTTTTCAATTCTATTTTATTTAATGAATTTTTTTATTGAACTATTGTTTTATTTTTTATTGTTCTTTTTTTGTTTGTTCATTTTAATAATTAAATCGTCTACACTAACTAAATCCTTAACAACAACAAGATGGTCATCCACCAAGTACCAGTAAACCTCGCTATTTAGGTCTAGCTTTAACTCTTCTCTTGCCTCAAAAGGCAGAGTTACCTGTCCTTGCTTCGTTATCTTAGCTTTTCCAATAAACCTAACTGCCATCTAAACCTCTTTATTAATTATTAATATTAATAATCTTAATAAAAAAAATAAAAATATTAATATTATTAGAATTATTATTTATAAATGTTGCGGTTTGTGATTTTTAGAATTGGAAATAATTGCATATATTTAATAAATTTATATTCATCATTAAAACCATCCAGAACTTTCCAAAAACTTCTTGGCATGCCAATAATACAATGTATCTGGCACGCTTAGAATTACTAAACTATATTATTTTTACACATTATCTCAGAAACAAAAACAGGTGGCCTTCCGTGACGAATCCAGTATGCACCAACTAATATCATTTTCATTTTGGCGCGTTCCACGCCTAGTACAAGCATCCCAGTCATAAGCAGTGTCGCTTACCCAGCCAGGTTTACCAATTTCCTGAGTACATTTTACAGCAGAGCCACTAAACCCACGTGCACCGCACCAACTATCACAGCCGGGTTCAAGTTCTCTGAAACTCGGCACAAACATACCTCCACTTTGGCAATCCTTAGTCGGCCCTCCAGTCTGTAGCGTTCCCGAAACGCCAAATATATTCACACCGCTTTTGATATTTCCGGCTGACAAATCACCATCCAAACTACTCTTACTTCCTTGGCTTAAATAGCACTGTCCGCCATTATCTGCTGAACATTGAGAATTAAATGAATTATCATTCGGGTCTAACCATTCTATAAGGCCGTCTTCATCAAAGTCAGAATCTAATGGTTTCCATACATTTCCTACTGCACAAACATATGGTCTGTTTTTATCAACATCAGTATCAAAAATAAACATTCCAACTGTACTTGGAATACAACTTGGTCTACTAGAAGTCGTATATCTTCCCACCCTAACTCCACCGTCAACATCCAATTTTGCACTCGGACTAGTAGTTCCAATACCAACATTACCACTAGAATCAATGGTTAATCTGCTTGAACTTGCTGTACTATCATAAATAGAGAATTTACCTACACCAATACCTCCTACAGAACCAGCTGATACTAATCTATAATCATGTCCGTTTGTTTCAGTATTGCTGATAGAAAGAAATACTTCTCCAGTATTTGTTATAGTATAATCACCAGCACCAAATGTACCTGCTGTAATTTCAGAAGCTGGATGGCTGACTTATGCCGAAGTAATGCTCACTAATAAGATTAAAGAAATTATTGTTAATAATAAAAAATTAAGATGTTTCATTAATTTATCTCTTTTTTAATAAAAATTGTTTATGAAGAATATACTATTTAAAGTTTACTGAAAATAATTTGATAAAAACACAAAAAAGAAAAATTTAAATACAAAATCTATTCTATTCTTTTTTATGGTTAATAAAATAGTCCTTTCAAATAAATCAACAGTTCCAACTACTTCTACAACTACTACAACAGCTTAAATGCTGCTCATTGTCTAAAAAATTATTTTTTCTTTGGTTCAAAATTCAATAAAATATATAAACCAAACAAATAAATCAATAAAAATGCCAAAAATAAATTTAATCTTGCCGGATGGCAGCTCAAAGAGTTATGATAAAGGTATAACCGGCTTAGAAATAGCTAAAAGTATAGGTCCAAGGCTTGCGCAGGATGCTTTAGCAATTGAAGTAAATGGAAAACTAACAGACCTCTCTGCAAAAATAGAAAATGATGCAAAAATAATGATTATTACATACAAAGATAAAAAAGGTATTGAAATATTTAGGCATTCTACTGCCCATATATTAGCCCAGGCAGTTACAGCCTTGTTTCCAAATGCAAAACCAACTATTGGACCAGTAGTTGAAGAAGGATTCTACTATGATTTTGATATTGACCATCATTTTACTCCGGAAGATGTAAAGAAAATAGAGCAAAAAATGCAGGAAATTGTAAACAAAGACCTTAAAATTCAAAGATTAGAATTAAATGAAAAAGAAGCAAAAAAAATTTTCAAGAACAACAAATACAAAATTGAATTGATAGATGAATTTAATGAGCCAAGTTCTGCATACAAACAAGGAAATTTTATTGATTTATGCCGAGGCCCTCATGTCCAAAGCACTGGAAAAATAAAAGCCTTTAAAATAATCAAAATAGCAGGCGCTTATTGGCATGGAAATGCAAAAAACAAGCAATTGCAAAGAATTTATGGAATTTCTTTCCCTGAAAAAAAACAATTAAAAGATTATCTAACATTATTAGAAGAAGCAGAAAAACGAGACCATAGAAAGATAGGAAAGCAGCTTGATTTGTTCTCTTTGCATGAGGAAGCTCCTGGATTTATATTCTTCCATCCTAAAGGAGTCATACTAATAAACATTCTAAAAGATTTTCTAAGAAAAGAACTCGGTAAGTTAGATTATAAGGAAATAATGACTCCGATAATTTTAAGCAGAACCTTATGGGAGCAGTCAGGCCACTGGGACCATTATAAAGAGCAGATGTACTTTACCAAAGTTGACGGAAAAGACTTTGCAGTAAAGCCAATGAACTGCCCAGGTGCTATTTTGATCTACAGGGAAAAGCTGCCAAGTTACAGGGATTTTCCAATAAAGCTCTCTGAGCTGGGTTATGTGCACAGGCACGAACTCTCAGGAGTTTTAGCTGGTTTATTCAGGGTTCGTGCTTTTACCCAGGATGATGCCCATATATTCTGCATGCAAAATCAAATTGAAAATGAAGTTTTGCAATTGATTGACCTGACTGATTTTATCTATAAAACTTTTAACTTTACTTACCATATTGAACTTTCAACCCGTCCAGAGAAGTTTGCAGGCAAAAAAGAGAACTGGGATAAAGCAGAAAAGGCTTTAGAAAATGCCTTAAACTCAAAAAAAATAAAATTCAAACTAAATCCAGGAGATGGCGCTTTCTACGGCCCAAAAATAGATTTCCATATAAAAGACTGTATAGGCAGGACATGGCAGTGCGCAACCATACAAGTTGACTTTTCAATGCCGGATAAGTTTGATTTGAATTATATAGCAGAAGACGGCAATAAACACAAACCTGTAATGGTACACAGGACAATTTACGGCTCTATTGAAAGGTTTTTAGGAATTTTAATAGAGCATTATGCTGGTAAATTTCCACTATGGCTGGCTCCAGTGCAGGCAAGAATCCTGACTGTTGCTGACCGCTTTAACCTTTATGCAAAAAAAATCAAGGAAGAATTAGAAAGAGACAGTATAAGGGTAGAACTAGATACAAAAACAGAATCTGTCAGCTATAAAGTCAGGGAAGCGCAACTGCAAAAAATACCAATAATAATCAATCTAGGAGAAAAAGAAGAGAAAAACAATACTGTTGCTATAAGGACTATAGATGGCAAAGTCAAGTTTAATGTCAAAGTTAAGGATTTGATTAACAGAATCCTCGATAACATTGAGAAAAAGAAGGAAAAGTTCGAGATTTAGGCAATATTTATAAACCAATTTCTTGTTCTATAATGCTATGGTATTAGAGAAATTAGGAGATTCATTAAAAGGAACATTGCAGAAAATAGCCAGCAGCATTTTTGTAGATGACAAGCTGATTAACGAGTTAGTTAAAGATATTCAACGTGCCTTATTACAAGCTGATGTTAACGTACAATTAGTTTTTGATTTAACTAGTAAAATAAAGGGCAGGATAAAAAAGGAAGAAACTCCATCTGGAATAACAAAAAAAGAGCATTTGATTAATATTGTTTATGAAGAATTAGTTGATTTTCTTGGACACGAGCAGCAAAAGGTAGAAATAAAACAAAAGCCTTTCAAAATAATGCTTGTTGGCTTGTTTGGTTCTGGAAAAACAACTACTGCTGGAAAGCTTGCAACATATTTTGCAAAAAGAGGCAATAAAGTCGCTCTAATTGGTCTAGACACGCACAGGCCAGCTGCAATGGAGCAAATAGAGCAGATTGCAAAACAAGCAAAAGTTCCTTGTCTATTAGACAAAAAAGAAAAAGACCCATTAAAGATTTATAATAACTACAAAAGTGAATATAAAAAGTATGATATCCTAATTATTGATACTTCTGGTAGAGATGCCTTATCTAAAGATTTAATTGAAGAGATTGAAACACTAAATGAAAAAATAAAGCCAAACGAAAACTTATTGGTTATTTCTGCAGACATTGGACAGGCAGCCCAAAAACAGGCAGAGCAGTTCAATAAAAGCTGTAACATCACCGGTGTTATAGTTTCCAAGATGGACGGCACAGCTAAAGGCGGTGGAGCTCTAACCGCATGTGCAGTTTCAAAAGCGCCAATAAAATTCATTGGAGTCGGTGAAAAAATTTCTGATTTAGAGCACTTTAACCCAAAAGGTTTTGTTGGCCGTTTATTAGGAATGGGGGATTTAGAAGCACTGTTAGAAAAAGCAAAAGAAGCAATTAAGGTAGAAGATGCAGAGGATTTAGGAAAAAAATTCCTGAAAGGTGAATTTAATCTTTTAGACTTGTATGAACAGATGTCAGCAATGAAAAAAATGGGTTCTTTAAAAAAAATTGTAGAGATGGTTCCTGGCTTCTCCAGCTTGCAGCTACCAAAAGAAATGCTTGACGTACAGGAAGAAAAACTTGATAAATGGAAAATTGCAATGCAGAGCATGACAAAAAAAGAGCTTGAAAATCCAGAGGAAATCACAAGTGAAAGAATAGATAGGATAAGCAAAGGTTCAGGAATCTCTACAAGTGTAATCAGAGAATTAGTAAAGCAATACCGTCAAAGCAAGAAAATTGTAAAGATGTTCAAAGGCAGCAAAGGAGACATGTCCAAGATGATGAAGAAGTTTGGCGGTAAGCTGCCTGGTAATTTTAAGATGTAAAATCAGCTCTGTAGAAAATAAGGGTAGCATCAAATTGCGAGCCCTTTAAAACATCATTAAGCCTGACGGGGGATGTCCCTTACGGGGTGTCAGGCCTGCAAAATCACATTCAGGCGAGCAGATGCTACCCGAGCGATAGCGAAATTTTCTACAGAGCCTATAAAATCAAAACATTTATATAAATATAACATAAATTCTGAATAAAGAGGGGTAGATAGAAATGGCAAAGACTGAGTCTTATGAACTTGCACCGCATAGAGACATTGTTGAGTTAAATAAAAACATTCAAAAATTAATTTCTAAAATAGAGGCATCCTCTTCCCAAAAATTGCTAAATTCTATGGATTTATTGACAAAAAACATGGACTCTATGCTAAAATTATTTACTGAAGCGTCTAAAGATATTGAAGTTGGAGGAGAAAACAACCATATAAATGAAAAACTGGATAAGGTCATAGACCAGAACAAGGTCATTGCAGATGGCATGATTGCAGTCTCTGATATGGTCAAGGATTTTACTGAAAAGCAAAAAACACCGGAATTAAGGCAACCTTCACAACCAGGTTTTCAGCCGCCTATAGCCCAGGAGCCTAATTTTCAGCAGCCTCCAAAATTTGAACCTCAATTTGGTGAGCCACCGCAATCCCAACAACCCGGCCAATTACCAATGCCACAGCATGAAGGGCCAGTAGCAATGCCCAGCATACCCTTCCCTGGTCTGGATGAGCCTCCAAAGCCTAAGAAAAGGGGTTTATTTGGCAGATTCAAAAAATAAAATGCAAAATGCTTCTTTTGACGGCATAAATCCTTCAGACCTAAAAAATTTTCTCAGAAAACTTTGCATAGTAAGTAATAGATACACGAAAAAAGATGAAAAATTAGAAACAGCAAATAAAGAATTATTAATGGCCAGAATACATGAGCTTGAAAATGAATTGTATAAAACAAAAGGAGAAAAAGATGCAGCATCAAAAGAAAACAAGGATAAAATTGACGAATTGACTGCTTCATTACTGTCCATAAAAACAAGGATGGATGGATTGTTGGAAGCTGAAGAGGAAGAAAAAGCAAAAGAAGCAAATATAAGGCATTTAGAAAATAAAATAAAGGAAAAAGTGAACTAAATAGTGGAAAATTTACGAATTTTCTAACTTGACTGAAGTCAAGCGTCCCTGCCCATTAATGTATTTCTGTTGTTGGATTTTGCTCTTTTGCTTGCATCCTCAATCAAGCTTACAACTTTCTTATTTAATGCTTCATAAAAATCTTCTGATATGCTTAAAGCCTTGTCATCAACCTTAGCATGAGTTTTTACCTGCGACCGTACAACCAAGCTTGTTCCCATTGATAACACCTCAATTGAATTGTTTTAGATGGATTCTATAAAAAGTTTGCTTTAAAATTATCATAATATACCCTACATCAAAATTAAGAGATAGCAAGCAATTTTATTATTTTTTATTTCAATAATATCTTAAATATCTTTGCTTTTAAATCACCTTAAATGATGTTCAACTATCAAATTATGATTTTCTTATTTTCCATATTGCAAATAAGCACTGGACATTCACGCGTAGGGTATTTAAATAAGAAAATCATTTACATAGTTTCACTAGGGTATAAATTGGTGATTTAAAATGAATTTAAGTAATCAAAAAATCAATATAAATTTACTAGATTTGCCAAAACATTTGTACAAAATTTCTATTAAAAAAGAAATTATTGATTTGGTACTTAAAGGCATCCAGATTAAAGGAAAAAATCTCTACCAAGAATTTTCTAAACTAGAAAGCCAGAAAAATAATAACATTTTTAGCATAAAAAGGACTTTTCTCGTTGAGTGGAAATATGGTCATAGAATTCCTGTCGATTGTTTTGAATTATTATGCAAATTATCAAATAAAGAAGTCTTAGACCTTCAGAAACACATTCACAAAATATTTTTAAAAAGTTCTAGAAATGAATGGAATATTAAATTTCCCATAGAATTCAACGAAGACTTATTTTTAATTTCGGAGTCAATTAGAACTGAGGGCAACATTATGAAAGGAAGAAATAAGAATAATAGATTACAAGGAATTGCAATTTCAAATAAAGATGTAGGATTACTTAAAGTTATTGAGAAAGCACTCAATAAGTGCAATATAAATTCTGGATTTTCAAGAATTCTTGTTATAACTCTATTTTTAGATACAAATAAAGTTTGGAAGGTTATAGACAATACCCATTATAAGAGTTTGTATTTCAGCTTTAATAACAGAAGATTGTTATTTACAGAAAAAATAGAAAACTATGAAGTTAATAAAGAGTATACTATTCATCTTGAAAATAAAGTTGAAAAAATAAAAATAAATATTTCTAATAAAAATTTGCTGTCTTTAGAGTCGTCTTATAAAGGAAAGTGTAGCATGATTTTACAAGTTTATAATAGTGTTTTTGCAAGATTCTTAAGTTATTATTTTTCAATCCCTTATGGAATAGGATTAGAAAAGACTTATACTATTGATTTCCATTTTAACATTAACTTGTTGTCCGATGAAATACTGAAAACAATTCTTAATACTGTTATTTCATGTGAAGGAACCATATTTTTTGGTAGAGAGAAAGGTGATAGAATTATAAAAATTAAGTTAGCAAGTGAAAAATATTTAGAAAAAATTCAATTAATGTTTAACAGATTTGGAATTGATTCAAAAATTAGAAAAGCAACCGAAGAAAGACTATATGTTCTAGATATAAGAAGAAGAAAAAATTTTGAGAAATTGTTCAATCTAATTAATATATTCAGTCAAAATAAACAAGATATCTTGAAAGATATAACTAATTCTTATTTAAAAGGCAGGATGCCTCATTATGAAGCAAAATCAAACTATCTACAAATATTAAAAAATTTAGGACCTACTACATTAAGGAACATAAGTGAAATGACAAATAAAAACTATGATACACTTATAGGAGTTTATAGGAGACTTGAAAAACGTGGCTACGTAGAAAAGTATGGTAGAAAATTTTTGGGCACAAGAACCACTCCTTGGAATTATAAAATATCTAGCAAAGGACTAAAATATCTTATTCATGAGTATACCAAAAAGTAAGTTCATTTCCTTGCTTCCTATCGCAACGACAGAATGCAAATCTGACAAATTGAATAATATCATTTTCTTCTAGTTTCTTTACCAAAGGCTCTGCAATCCCTTTCATTAATTTTTTATCCGGCATTAAAACTTCAACCTTAACTAAATCTTTTTGCTTTGGCAGCCAGTGCATTATAAAATCTCCTTTCTTCTTATATTTTTCATATTCTAAAGAATGGAAAACTAACTTGCTACCTTTTTTCTTGAAATTCAAACAATCCATCAACCTGTATATTTTACCATTTTTTAATTTCTTAAAATCATTTTTTTCTATGTAAAACCTATCATTCGTATTAAATTCCCTAACTTCTTCCTTTGCATCAGGATGTAGCTTTAATTTGACATTTTGTTTTGGGGCTTTTTCTACTTTAATCTCTTTAGCGTCATGAATAAAGAAATATCTGCTAGAGAGAGCATCAAGCAACCTTTTATTATGCACAATAAGATCCTCCCATGTTAATGTAGACTCTGTCTTAGTGATTCCAGTGGATAAAACAAAATTCTTTATTGCTTCTGGAGAAAAACCTCTTCTTCGTAAAGCAACAATTGTTGTTAGAGAAGGATCATCCCATCCAATAAGCTTCTTTTTCTTTATCAACTCCCTTATTATCCTTCCAGAACTTTCCACACCCTCCAGATTAAACCTTGCAAATTCATAGATTTTTGTTTTATTGAAACCAAGCACTGTCTGCAGATGGTTTTGCAGCTCATTTCTTAATTCAAATTCTTTAGTCCTTAATCTATGTGTAACAGCTTCTATGCCATCCATTACTGCATTCTCAAAATCATAAGTTGGCCAAACACTATATTTTTTTCCCTGTCTTGAATGAGTATGTTTTATTATCCTAAGCAGAGTAGGATCTCTCATTGTGGTATTATCATGCTGCATATACCCTTTAAGCCTCAATATCAGTTTTCCTTCTGCTGCTTCAAATAACTCTTCAAATCTCTCAAGATGCTTTTTTTCCAGCAAATAACGGCATGTGCATTCCTTTCCTTCAAACCTGTCTTTCTTTATTTTTTCCTGGTTGCATTCACAAACATAAGCATAACTTTCTGTAACCAGTTTTTTTGCCAGGTCATAGAACTCCTCCATATGGTCAGAAGCATAATCAACTGCATCTGGTTTTATTCCAAGCCATTCATAGTTTTCCAGATGTATCTTATAGAATTCTTTTTCAGAAAGTTTTGGATTAGTATCCTCAAACCTTAAAATAAATTTTCCATTATTTTTTCTGGCTAATTCATAATTGAGAAATATTGCTTTTGCATGACCTATGTGAGGATATTTGCTCGGTTCAGGTGGAAATGCAGTTACAACCTGCTCATTTTCCTTTATATCAAAGATAGAGTAAATATCCTTTTTTTCTTTTTCTGGCTCTTTAAATGAATATTTCTCAAGCTCTTTTTCTTGTTTTTCAATGCCTAAAGAATTAACCTCATTAACTATTTTTTTGATTTCCTTGCTTAATTTCTTCATACTTTTTTTGAGCTCCGGATTCTCTGCCAAAACCTTGCCTATAACAGCTCCAACATTAGCTTTTCCTTTGAATTTTACTGCATTCTGAAGTGCATATTTTAGGATTAGGTCTTTCATGTTATATCTAATAATAATAGGACTTATTTAAATATATACCTCAACATTTAAATAATATACCCATTAACCTTTAATTATATGGCTGACAGCTTGCTTAAGAAAAATGGTTTTGGTTTGTTTATCCTGATTGTTGTAGTTTTATTGATACTTGCAGGATTATATGCTGATTGGCTTTGGTTTGACTCATTAGATTACCTTTCTGTTTTCAAAACTGTCCTTTTTGCAAAGATAGCATTAGGGCTAGGAGTTTTCTTTTTATTTCTCTTGTTTTTATCCATTAATTTCATTATAGTCAAAAGAAAAACAAACATCCCTCTTCAAAAGATATACCTAATTGTTATTTTCGTTATTTCCTTGCTTGCCGGGATTATATCCAGCTCATACTGGTTTGTTGTGTTAAGGTTCCTCAATTATATTAATTTTGGATTTGTTGATCCAATTTTCAAGAATGATATTGGTTTCTACATGTTTGTTTTGCCTTTCTATGAAATTGTATTGGGCATATTGCTCTTTTTGCTGATAACACTCCTTGCGATGTCAGCAGTTGCCTATCTTTTAACAACCAAAACAAAAAAAACCCCAAAAGTAGAGATTAAGGAAGGGGCACCTTTTGGTCTTGAGCAGTCTTTTCAACAAATCAAGATAGAGATTCCGAAAAACGCAAGAACTCATTTAGCATTGTTGGCAAGCTTAATTCTAATAATCCTTGCAGGATTTTTTTACCTTAAAAGGTATTCCATCCTGTTTTCTCCAAGAGGCGCAGTATTTGGTGCAGGCTTTGCAGATATCACCGTTATTCTTCCGCTTTATACAATCTTAACAGTCATTACATTAATAGTAGCGTTTATAGCATTCTTATACATTTACCTTCAAAATAATAAATTGCTTATTGGAGGAATTGCATTAATTTTAATCGTATCTTTTGGGGGAAATGTTATAGCGGGCTTAGTGCAAAGCTTATATGTGCAGCCAAACGAATTCAATCTTGAAGAGCAATATATAAAGCAAAATATCAAGCACACATTGTTTGCATATGGCCTTACTGATATTCATACAAGAGATTTTCCAGTAACTTACGATCTTGATATAAATGACATTAATAAAAATAAAGTGACTATAGATAATGTAAGGTTATGGGACTGGAGGCCTTTGCTTACAACAAACAAGCAGATACAGCTTTTCAGGACATACTATGAGTTTCTTGATGTTGATGTAGACAGATATGAGTTAGAAGGTAAGCTAAGACAGTTAATGATTTCTCCAAGAGAACTTGACCAAAACCAGTTGGCCAGCAAAGCAAAAACATGGGTCAACGAAAAACTAGTGTATACTCATGGATATGGTGCTGTAGTCAGTCCTGTTAACAAAGTAAGCAAAGAAGGCCTTCCAGAGCTGTTTGTCAAGGATATACCTCCTAAAACAGATTATGAGGAACTCAAAATCACACAGCCTAGGATTTATTTTGGTGAACAATCAAATGATTTTGTTGTTGTCAACACTAAAGCAAACGAATTTGATTATCCCTTAGGAAATGAAAATGTATTCGCTACATATGAGGGCAATGATGGCATCAAACTTTCAAACATATTAAAAAAGGCTATTTTTTCAGCTAAGCTTGGTTCCTTAAATTTATTTATATCAAGCGCAATTACAAAAGATAGTAAAGTTTTGTTTAAGAGGGATATTGTTGAGAGAGCAAATACATTAGCGCCATTCCTGCAATATGACTCTGACCCCTATATAGTTATCGATGATGGTAAGTTGTTCTGGATAATTGATGCATATACAACATCAAATAAATTCCCTTACAGCGAGAATCTTGTAGGTATAAATTACATCAGAAATGCCGTTAAGGTTGTTGTTGATGCTTACAACGGAAATGTAGATTTCTATGTTATAGATAAGAAAGATCCATTAATACAAAATTATGCAAAAATATTTCCAAAGCTGTTTAAGGACTTCGATGATATGCCTGATGGCCTGAAAGAACACATTAGGTATCCGGAAGATTTGATGAGGGTGCAGATGGGGATATATGGCACATATCACATGAAAGATCCACAAGTTTTCTATAACAAAGAAGATGTCTGGAGAACCCCAAAAGAAATATACCGCAGCAACGAAGTTGACCTAAGGCCATATTACATTGTTCTTAAACTTCCAGAAGCTGAAAAAGAAGGATTCTTTTTAATTACTCCATTGATTCCAAGAGGAAAAGAAAATATGGTTGCATGGTTTGTAGCCCATTCTGATCCAGAAGGGTATGGGGAATTAGAAGTGTTTAGGTTAAGCAAACAAGAGCTTACTTACGGCCCTATGCAGATAGAAGCCAGGATAGACCAGGACACTGAAATTTCCCAGCTTTTAACATTATGGGGTCAGCAAGGCTCTGAAGTAATCAGGGGAAACCTTGTAATAATTCCAATAGAACAAAGTTTCATTTATATCGAACCTATTTACCTTAAGGCTTCTGCCTCTGGCGCCTTGCCGCAACTGAAAAGGGTTATCGTTGCTTATGAAGACAGGGTGGCAATGGAAGAAACTCTTGAAGAAGCTCTTGAAGTTATTTTCAAAGGAAAAGTAGAAAAAGCCAAGGAAAAAGGAAAAGTTACAAAAGTACCTGAAACTTTATCTGAAAAATTCAAAGAAGCTTCGGAATTGTATGAAGAAGCCCAGCAAGCTTTAACTAAAGGAAACTTTGCAGAATACGCTGAGAAAATAGAAGAGCTTGGCAGAATTCTTGAGCAGGGTTAAAATAAAAACTGTATTATGCTTAATCTCTCTATCAAAATAAAAAAGTATTTATAGCGTTATTTATATTATCTATATTTATGAAGGATAAAAAAAGTACTAGTAGTATGTCTAATAAAAGATATAAATGGATTATCTTTTCGTTGGGTATTATTATTGGGTTGCTAGTTTTCTTTAATACATTACCCACTCTTATTTCTGATATAACGATGGAGGTATGGGATTTTATAATTGGATTCATCATTCTTCCCCTTTGGACTGTTGCACCTTATTTTATAGCAGGTTTTATCGCAAATAAGATTAGATACCCTTGGATAATGTTAATCATTTCAATCCTATTATTTTCTTTTAGTTTATGGGCCAGTATACAAATATTTTATTTTTCGAAATCATCTACTGCTGTAGTAGGGTTGGTTTTTATTCCTTTTTGGAGTATTCTTTTGATATTTATCGTGTGGGCAATCTATGGAATTATCAGATTAATTTCTAGAAAGTTTTCAATCTGAGCAAGATAAATTCTCCGCTCCTCAACCACCTAATGATGTACATTCTTTAGTGTAAAATTCGGAAAAGACTGGGAAAAGATAAAAGAAAGCTTAAGCAACATCAATGCACATGAGATTCTTGACAATATAAGTTAATTTACCTAAAATTATAATCCCAAAAATTTGAAGCTTGTAGTTCAGTTATACCTCCTGCTGCAATAATTCCACCCGGAATACCATAATCTGAAAGATCAGGAGCATATGATGCATAGTTTGAATCTCCAGTATTAAATTCTCTTCCGTTAAAGACATTTTCTTTGACCCAGTTGTATTTTTGTTTCAGTATTGGTTTATCTTGCATATAATCCCTATACACAATTCCATTTGTCACATACATCTCCACTGTTACAGCAAAGTCTTCGTATGATGTCCTATAGTCCCTGTAACTAGGATAGTCTTTTGGATCTGGGGACCATCCGTCAGCATAACTAAAAAAGTGTTGTTTATGTTCCTCCTCGTTATTTATGTCTAATTTTGGTTTATAAAATATCCATCCAGGCTCGAAATAATCATCTAAATCATAGCTTATACTAATGAAATCAGTTGTATCGACACAATAATCAATTTCTGGGGTTGCAGTACAGTCAATCATATGAGCATATTCATGAATCGTGGTTTTATAGAGGGAAAAATCATCAGAAGGTAAATAACTTAGTTCTTTATTGTTCTGGTTTTCACATTTTTCATCTTGAGCTTCCCAATATTTAGAACCTGTACCCAAGTTATCACATTGAATCACAAAATCTATCTGTGAATTGCCACAATCAATTTCTCTGGGACGAAGTCGCTCGGGAAATGCATTTATTGCGTTCATAAGCAGAAATGCCCTGTGGTTTTTAGAAGCATCATTAAGTGGTGCAGGTGCGATAAAATCATAACAGATAAAATCCTTACTAAGTGTGTCTCTAGTCGCTCGAACATTCTTAAGGAGACTATCTAATTTTTCAAGGACTGCTTTATCAATTATATCCGACTCTGGAAGAGTATTATCACGCTGAAAAGCATTGACGAGAATAACACCCACATTGTCATCATCATGTACATCCCTTGGAAGATCACATACATTATGAAAAAAGTAACCAATTTGCTTGAAACCATTAACAATCTTAAATCCAAATTCGTCAGTTGTTGCTGTAGAACCTGGTTGACAGAGTAATTTGAAATCTCGTATATTGTAGGTTTCCTGTCCTTCTAAAATTGCTTGAGCAAATTCATCGTCTTCGAAATAATCTCTTAGTGGTTCTGGATCCGGATATGGTGGTTTTGTTAGTACACATTTATCATTAATACAATCTTCATATTGTGAGCAAAGTTGATTGCCACATACTCTTGGATCATAACAATTTTCATCATCTCTGCACTCTTGCCCTTCTATACAACCACAAATTGAACATTTTACTACAAGATTTCCTGTATCTTCATCACAATAAAATGGTTTAACATTAACATTACATTGTCCTGATTTTGTTTCCCATTTTCCTAGTCCTTTATTACAAACATTTTTAGAATCTTTTAATAAATCTAATTCTTCTTCATCTTGAGTTTTTTCTTCAATGATAGTTGATTTTTGTATTGGAGGTGTACAAGATTGTATCGTAACAGGTTTTACAGCATCAGGATTAATACAACTAGTATCTACTAAAGTACATGTACGTGTTTGTTGTCCAGACACAGAACAATCTTCAAAATTTCCACAAGACCAAGAACTTGAAGTGCAGGATTGGCGCTCTTTTTCTGCCTTAATTTCATCGGATGGTAGATCTTCATCTTTTACATTTAACTGAGATGTACCAACTTCTGATAAACCTTCTTCAGAAATGGGAGTTATTTTTTCAGAAAAAGGGTTAAAAAAGATTAACCACAAAAGTATTGAAATAGAAAATATAGCAATTATTGCAACTATCAAAATCAATTTTTGTTAGGCTTTTCCTTATTTTTTATCGCGCGAAAAGTTTCTATGTGGTTTTTAGCTATTTCTTGATTGTATCCCTTGTTAATAAGAAGACGCTCTACTTCTTCATCGCTCTTACCTTGATCATACTGATTTTTAATATAGTCATAAAGAGTCATATTGTATCTTTTTATTTCTTATATTTAAAAATATTATTATTATAACAGAAAACTATATAAATAAGCTATATATAATATTAATCAGCAAAGACTAAGGGGTTTATATTCTTAATAGGGGAAAATTATGGCAAGAAAAATTACAGTAATTCCTAGAGCGCCTTTTGGAAGAATTTTAATAAAAGCTGGAGCTAAAAGAGTTTCATCAGATGCTATGGATACTTTTACAGAAATTCTTACAGAAAAAACAGAAGCAATAGCTACACAATCAGTTAGGATAGCAAAACATTCAGGAAGAAAAACTGTTAATGAAGGGGATGTAAAGTTAGCTGCCAAGCAATAATTTAAATTTCTCGTCGATAAAATCTTTTAAAACGAAAATTAAGATTTTGAGGTATTCGAAAATCAATGATTTCCGAAACCTT
>CAZTBE010000022.1:0-16740 GCA_964611745.1 uncultured Methanosarcinales archaeon
TAGCAGATAGCATTTCAAAACCTTATTTCATTGCATTTATTTAATTTTCTGTTTTATAGCAAATAAATTTAAATAAAATATTGATTGGATCTTAATAAAATGAACCTAACCGGAAAAAAATGCAAGCCATGCGAAGGGAGTTCCGCCATTAACAAAAGAGCAAGCTAATGACATATTAAAACAAATACCCTCGTGGACAATAAAGCATGACCATGTCTTCAAGCAATTTAAGTTTAAAGATTTTAAAGAAGCAATGGCTTTTGTTAAGGGGGTTGCAGACATAGCAGAGCGGGAAAATCACCATCCAGATATGACAATCAGCTATAGCAAAGTAAGCATTGAATTATGGACTCACGCTATTAATGGCCTATCAGAAAATGATTTTATTCTTCCTGCAAAGATTGATGACATTAAGTAATATAGAATCATGCGAATTTTATTTTTTTCCCCTTAAACTCTTTCATTAAATTTTCATAAAATGAGGATATTGTTTTTTCTTTCATTAAAACATCCCAAATCCAAAACCAAACTTCAAGATTAATTTTTTCCTTATTTACCCCTCTTATAAATACTTGAGGAGTTAACGACTTAATATTTTGTGGTATTGTGAAAAAATTTTTTGGAATTTCTAAAATTTTTGTTATCCTGTTCAATTTCTTCTCAGGAACATTTGGAAGTATATACGCATTTTCATGGCAAATTTTCTCAATAATTTTTGTTGCTTTATCTTTTTCTATTAGATAAGTTACATCAAAACTCAACACAACCTTAATAAACTCACCCCGACTGTAATTAATTATTGGTGTCCACGTCATAAAGACAATATTTGGCACGATAATTAGCTTCCCATCCAACGATTTAAACTTGGTTTTACTTAGCATTACCTCATCAACTTTAGATAGAACTCCGTTTATTTCAACAATGTCATCTTCTTTAAAAGGCCTTCCTAGAATTATTACAATGCCTGCAGCAATATTTTGCAATAATGGCAATGTTGCAAAAATCAATCCAAGCCCCAATATGCCCAAAGCTGTAAGAGCTGCCGGAATGTCAAAATTTATTATTTTTTGAGAAGCAAAATACAGGCCAAAAGCATAGACACCATACATCACTATTTTCGAGAGTGATTGATAAACAACAGCACTAACCTTGTCTTTTAAAAGTTTAATAATCAATCTATTCAGTAAACCGCCTGCTACGAAAGTAATTATTACTATGAATATAAATAATAAAAAGTTTTGAAGAGATACATTCCCTATAAAAGTTCCGTTTACCATGTTTTAGTTTTATTCACCCTCATCATAAGGGCTTACACCAGTCCATTTCTTCTTTGCCAGTTCATACCTTTCCAGATTTCCAATGTCAAACCACTGTCCTGCAATAGGAAAGCCTCTTAACCTTCCCTGCTTGGCCAATTTAGGAAAAATATCCTTTTCAAGCATTGAAAAACCATCTGGTATCATATCAATAACCTCTGGCTCAATTATGTAAAATCCGGCATTTATTAAATTTGAAGGAGCATCATCTGCTTTTGGCTTTTCCACAAATTCCAAAATCCTGCTTCCGCTTAATCTTGCAACGCCATATTGGCTTGGATCAGTTACTGTTGTTAATGCAATTGTTGCCAAAGCATCCTTTCTTTTATGCAGCCTGAACATTCTTGGTATGTTAAGATTTTTTAGCTCGTCGCCATTTGTAACTATAAAACTATCCTTAAGATACTCTTTAGATAATTTCAATGGCCCGGCAGTTCCTAATTCCTTGTCTTCCTCAACATAGGTTATATCAACCCCAAATTTACTTCCATTTTCATAATAATCCTTAACATTCTCTTTCATATAACCTATACTTAAAATTACATCCCTTATGCCATATTTTTTTAACAAATCAAATAAATGCTCAGCCACTGTTCTTCCTTGTATTTCCATCATACATTTTGGCATCTTTAATGTTACAGGTCTTAACCTAGTTCCTTTTCCGCCAACAAGAATCACAGCCTTCTCAGGCCTGTAAGTCCCTAATGCCTTTGTAAGAAACAGTTCTATCTGCTGGCTCCTGTTTTTTATTATATTGCCGTCAATCCTTTTGTCTATCTGTTTGATTAATTCACTGTCCAAAGTTATTGTAATCCTCTCTTTCATTTATAAATTAGATATTAAACTAGAATTAAAACTCAAGTATATTAAATTTGCTTTTTATAATCCTTTTATTTACTAAAACTATTTGTTTATAGTTTCAATTGCAGAAATTTTATATGTAAAATAATCTAATAAAGGTTATCTTGATATTTCTGCCACTCCTGAGAAATGCTTTTGACTTTAGGTTGTGTCGAAGCAAAAATATGTTAACGCCTTACAATATAATACATGTTTTCAGCCAAGTCGTCACTCCAATCCAGTTCACCAAGTTCTACAGGAACATAATTTCCTAGATTATTCAATACTGCCCAGGATTCTAGTGAAGATAGCACTTCATTACTATCATAACCCATGGCTCTTAAACCCAATACTTTTTTTTCATATCCATTGTTTCTAAGCGTAACAACATCAGGTACAAGATATTCTGTACCTAGCGGTAGACCCTCATATGCCTTAACTTGAGGTTCTCCCTGTACTTGTTCTCTTAAATGTTTGCTTGGATCTTGTATTATTGATTCAATAAGCCCATCTATGCCCAAAAAACCTTGATATCGAATTTGGGAGAATAATCTTACTTCTTCAAATTGAGTGAATATATTTTGAGCCTCAAGTCTTGGTGCTGGTTCCATCATTTTTATACTTTCTTTCAATAATTGTAATTTTAATTACATACCAAAAAAGTTTTGAGACATAAGATTGTAAAATTTATATATAAAATCTTTGACAAAATAGAGTAAAATTTATTAATAATGACAAATTCGTTGCAATTATGACAAATACAACCAATAAAGTTTACAATTTTTTAATAAAAAATCCAGACATAACAAAAAATTTGCAGAAAGGTCTAATCAACACAAGAGCTCTGGCAATATTAATAATGAAGCAAGAGCAGGTAAATAGCTCTGTACACGCTGTTATTTCTGCAATAAGAAGATATGAAACAGAAGAAAAAAATATTGACTCAAACGAATTAAAAAACCTGTTAAAACAATGTAGAATTTCCACTAAATCAAGATTAAATCTAATTACTTTATCAAGGGATTTTTCATTTCTGATTAAAACGTTTCCTCTTCTATTAAGTAAAATAAATCCTAGTATAGGAGAGCTTTTAAGGGTTGTTGAAGGTCGTGCATCATTTAAAATATTAATTGATCAGTCAAAAAAGAAAGAACTTTTATCATTAATAGAGCCTTCAAAAATAACTAGCATTGTAGAAGATTTGGCAGAAATTAATGTTTTATTTTCCAAAGAGCATGTTAAGGTAAGGGGTATGATGGCATCCATACTAAATGAACTGGCCATTAAAAACATACAGGTTTTTGAAACAATAAGTTGTCTGCCAGAATTCATAGTTGTAGTCAAAGAAAAAGATATAGGTAAGACCCATACTGCCCTACTTACATTTTTTTATGAGTAAAAATCCCAACCGCAGTACAAGCTACGGGCATTTGGGATTTTTACTCTAGAAATTGGGTATAGATAACCACAGCGAAGCTGTGGGGTATCAAATCCAATTTCCGCTGAATAAACTGATTTTGTAAAAATTACATATTCCTATTTGTTTATCATAGATATTAATACTCTTATATAAACTTTTCTATTTTCGTATGATAAAGTATGATAACAGAAACATTTATAAATAAAACCTATTTTTACTCTAAAAAAGGTGGTAATGTGGACAGGAATCTGGCCTTAGAATTTGTAAGGGCAACTGAAGCTGCTGCTTTAAGCTCTGCAAGATGGATGGGCCGCGGGAATGAGAAGGAAGCAGACAAAGCTGCAGTCGAAGCACTGCGCAAAGTGTTTTCAAATATTTCTATTAATGGTACTGTTGTTATTGGAGAAGGTGAAAGAGATAAAGCGCCTATGCTCTACATTGGAGAAAAAATAGGTTCTGGTACAGGTTTAGAGGTTGATATTGCTGTTGATCCTCTGGAAGGCACAACTATAACTTCAAAAGGTGGCAATAATGCAATTACAGTTCTTGCTGCAGCACCCAAAGGAAAATTGCTCAATGCTCCTGATACCTACATGGATAAGATTGCTGTTGGAAAAGAAGCCAAAGGTGCAATTGACCTTGATGTATCAGTAAAAGAAAACATAAATGCAGTTGCAGATAAGCTTGATAAAACACCAGAAGATATTACTGTGATTATTCTTGAAAGAGACAGGCACAAAAAACTTATTGAAGAAGTCCGCAAGTGCAATGCCCGCATTAGATTAATTGGAGATGGTGATATTGCTGGAGGTATAGCACCCTCTATACCAGATTCTGGTGTTGATATTTTAATGGGCATAGGCGCAGCCCCAGAAGGTGTAATAACAGCTGCTGCATTAAAAACTTTAGGTGGAGAGATTCAGGGACGCTTAAAACCAAGAAATAAAGAAGAGATAGAAAGAGCAAAAAAAATGGGCATCAAGGATATTGATAAAAAATTCATGATGGACGATCTTGTTAAGGGTAACAGGGCAATGTTCGCAGCAACAGGAGTTACTGACGGAACTATTTTAAAAGGAGTAAGATACACTGGTAATGGGGCAATAACACATTCAATTGTAATGCGCTCAAAAACAAAAACCGTAAGATTTATTGAAGCGCACCATAACTTTGAGCACAAGCCATTGAAATTTTAGGAGATGATACTTATGACTGATGAACTTAAGCAAACGATCAAGAAGCTAGTTGTAGAAGGAAAGGGTTTTCTTGCAGCAGACGAATCCGTAAACACAGCAACAAAAAGATTAGCAAGCATTAATGTCGAGTCAACAGAAGAAACAAGAAGGCAATACCGCAATTTAATCTTAACAGCTCCGGAAATAGAGAAATATATTTGCGGTGTAATCTTATTTGAAGAAACCTTAAAGCAAAAAACAGATTCAGGAATTTTATTTCCAGAACATCTTGCTAAATTAGGAGTAGTTCCAGGAATTAAAGTCGACCAGGGCATGACAGAGCTTAATGGAACTGCTGAACAGTATACCAAAGGCTTAGAGGGTTTAGGAGATCGCTTAGAAGGATATAAAAAATCAGGCTGCCGTTTCACAAAATGGCGTGCAGTCTATTCAATCTCTGAGAACACACCTAGTGATGCGTTAATTAATAAGAATGCAGAAAACCTTGCAAAGTATGCTAAAATTTGCCAGGAACATGGTTTTGTTCCTATAGTTGAGCCGGAAGTTTTGATTGATGGAAATCATTCTATTGATAAGTGCCAGGAAGTTACTGAAAAAGTTCTAAAAGCAGTTTTTGATGCGTTAAAGAAGGAAAATGTTGCTATTGATTTGACAATTTTAAAACCAAGTATGGTTATTTCCGGAAAGCAAGATGAAAATCGTGCTGGAGTAGAAGAAGTCGCTAAAAGAACTATAGAGACATTGAAAAAAACAGTTCCACTAGAACTTCCAAGCATTAATTTTCTCTCTGGTGGGCAAACACCGGAAGAAGCAACTGCTCATCTGAATGCTATGCATAATCTGGGAGAAGATTTACCATGGTATGTCAGTTTTTCCTATGCTCGCGCACTACAAGGTCCAGCCTTAAAAGCCTGGCAGGGAAAAGAAGAAAATGTTCCGGCAGGACAGGAAGCTTTCATAAAACGCACTAAACTAAACAGTTTAGCGACAAAAGGGCAGTATTCAGAAGAAATGGAAAAATGATAAAAGTAGGCATAGTAGGATTTGGTACAATAGGAAAGAGAGTAGCAGATGCAATAGCATTGCAAAAAGATATGAAACTTGTAGGCATAACAGGGCATAGTTATAGCTACAAGATGGAAGTTGCAAATAATAAAGGCATAAAGATATTTTCAATGGATGGCATGGAAGATTTCAAAAATAATGGCATTACCCCTGCAGGCGATATAAACAATCTGTTGGATAATGTTGATGTTATAGTTGATGCTACTCCAAAAAAAATTGGCCAGGAGAATAAAGAAAAATATTATTTACCAAAAAAAATAAAAGCAATCTTCCAGGGTGGAGAAAAACACGAAGTTGCAGAAGCAAGCTTTACAGCACAATGCAATTACAATGAGGCACTAAATAAAAACTATGTTAGGGTTGTAAGCTGCAACACAACCGGGCTTTGCAGAACTTTATATCCTATAAACGAGAAATATGGAATTGAATCTGTTCATGCTACAATGGTAAGGCGCGCAGCAGACCCTTGGGACATAAGGCATGGACCTATAAATGCAGTAGTGCCTGTTTTAGAGCTTCCTAGCCACCATGGTCCGGATGCACAGACAGTTCTTCATAATGTAAACATCTTTACAACAGCAATGTCTGTCCCAACAACTTTGATGCACATGCATTCCCTGATAGTTGATTTGAAAAAAGACGCAACTGCTGAAGATATTCTTGATTTATTCAAAAAAACAACCAGAGTTAGAGTTGTAAGAAATGCAGAAAAAGTACGTTCCACAGCCGAAATAATGGAGCTTGCAAAAGATATTGGAAACTCAAGAGGAGACATGCCGGAAATTTGCGTCTGGGAAGAAGGCGTAGGAGTTAAAGACAAAAAACTATTTTATCTGCAGGCAATCCATCAGGAATCAGATGTTGTTCTTGAAAATATAGATGCAATACGCGCTGTCACTGGTTTTAAAGATGGAAAAAAATCAATAGAGATGACAAATAAGAGCTTGGGTGTTGAGTGAGTTATAAAAAAGGTCGCATAACGAGTGTTAAATACAATTAGGACAGACTCTAAATTCCTGCATCAACTACACTTTCCACAATTAATACATGGACTGCATCTTCTAGAATTATTATTACTAGATTCATATTTAACTTCAGAACCATAGTATTGCTGTTGTGGTGTTGAATAGTCCATTTTTATAACTCTGCTTCGTTTATCCAATGTCCATGAATATTGCAGAACTCTATTACACTCAATTTTCCTGAGCTTGCTTTAATATGCATACTTACCGCAGGATTACAGTCTGAGGTTAAGTGAACTCTACCAATAAACTTTTCATCCACATAAAAATCAACAAATACTATGTAATGCTCTGCTTCCATTGGATGAAGCGTATCTCCTATCTTAACATGCACGTCAGTGCAACCTTCACCAACTAAACTGCATTTTTTTACTACTTCAATAACAGGCACGTGCTTTTCTTTTGGCCCTTCCGCTTCAGCTGTTTTAATAATGTCTTTTTGCTCAAAAGAAGTTTTTGATGCTGCACATACTGGACATTTATCTGGCACAGTTCCATCAATTGAAATATATCCACATGTTCCACAAACATATCCTTTCATTATAACCCCCCCTCATTTACCTATATAAAAATATATGGTTTAATGTTTAAATAATTTCCTATGCAATAAGTTTTTATACTAATAAATCAGTGCGAAATAAAAAAGAGGTAATAATGTACGATATAATAATAGGAAGGAACAAGGAAGACCAGGTAAAATACGGAACCCAGGCAACAATTCTTATTGGCAAGCATTACGTAAAGATGGGCAGAATTACTTCTTTATCTAACAAGGTCCTTATGGATGTTGCAAAGTCTCATGTTGTATTCATATGTGGGAAACGCGGATCAGGTAAGTGTCTAACAGGGGATTCTCTAATAAGCTTAGGAGATGGAAGATTAGTGCAAATTAAAGACCTAGAACATAATTACAACCAACTTATGGCTTTAAATCATCATCTAAAAATCACTTCCTCAGAAAAAGTTGGTTTTTATAAGAGAAAAGTCAACAAATTGCTAAAAATCAAACTAAGGTCTGGTAAAGAAATTAAGCTGACTCCTGAACACCCATTATTAACTGTCCTAGGCTGGAAAAAGGCAGAAAATCTCAAAGCTAGCTCTAGAATTGCAACTCCGAGCGTGTGTCCTAATTTTGGTAATCGAATTATGAAAGAAAGCGAGATTAAGCTCTTAGCATATTTAATCGCAGAATGTCATACTAAAAAGCCAGTTTTGTTCTGCAACACTGATGATTGTATTATTGAAGATTTCAAACAAGCTGTTTTCAATTTTGATAGTACTCTAGAAGTTACAAGACAAGGTAATTATAATTACAGAATCAATTCAAGAAAAGTTACCAGAAAACCTCTAAACAAAGACATGAAAAGAGATGATTTAGGAAGAATTACAAAAGAAAATAAACCCATTTTTGAGAAGACCTCTATTCGCGTATTCTTAGAAAAACATAAGTTATATGGTTTATCCGCACTAGAAAAGTTTGTCCCAGAGCAGATTATGATGCTTCCAAAGCATCAACTAGCTTTATTTCTTAATAGAATATTCAGTTGTGATGGAAGCATTTACAAAACTAATGGGGGCTGGCAGATTTCATATAGTTCATCATCTAATAAATTAATTACCAAAGTTCAACATTTGTTATCCAGATTCGGAATATATTCCAGAATAAGAAATAAGAAGATAAAAGAATTTTTCAGTTTTGAAATAGTAATTTACGGTTCTTTTGTTGATAAGTTTATTAATGAAATTGGATTTTTTGGAGAAAAACAAAAGAAACAGCAACTTGCATTGGTAGAAACAAAGTCAATTATAAAAAATCCTAATATTAATACAATACCGAAAGAAATTTGGGATATTTACAGGCCATCAAATTGGGCCACAATTGGAAGAGAAATGGGTTATAAAACTCCAAAAGCATTAAGAAGTTCTATTAATTATGCTCCTTCAAGACAAAAACTATTACAAATTGCTGAAGTAGATAACAATGAAAGAATTAAAGCATTAGCCAATTCTGATATTTTTTGGGACGAAATAGTTGAAATAAATGAATTGTTTGGTAATTTCGATGTTTATGATATTAGTGTTCCAGAATTGCATAATTTTGTAGCGAATGATATAATAGTGCATAACAGCTACACAATGGGCGTAATGGCAGAATCTATGATGGACTTACCATCGGAAGTAAGAAAAAACCTCTCAATAATAATGCTGGACACGATGGGCATCTATTGGACAATGAAATATCCAAACAAGCAGGAGAAAGGTTTACTGGATGAATGGGGCTTGGAAGCAAAACCATTGAATGTCAATATCTTTACTCCACTTGGTTACTATAAACAATACAAAGAAGAGGGCATCCCAACAGATTTTCCTTTCTCAATAAGAACCTCTGAACTGTCATCATTTGAATGGTCTGAAGTATTCGAGATTGATTTAAACACCTCGATCGGATCCTTGATTGAACGTACAATAGAAACTCTGAAAGAAAGCAAAGAAAGTTATGATATAGATGATATTGTTGGGGCAATACAAAAAGATGATAGGTCTCCTAAAGAGATAAAGGATGCAGCTGAAAACCGCTTTATATCTGCAAAACATTGGGGGCTTTTTTCAAAACAAGGGACTTTAATGGAAGATTTGATAATCCCGGGACAGATAACAGTTCTGGATGTAAGCTGTTATACACACATTCCCGGAGCCCAGGGATTAAGAGCCCTTGTCATTGGATTAGTTTCTCAAAAAATGTTTACGCAAAGGATGATTGCAAGGAAATCAGAAGAATATGAATCTATATACCGGGAAACCCATTTGATAGAACGGGATGAGGAAGAAGAAAAAGAGCCTATAATCTGGCTTTTTATTGATGAAGCTCATGAATTTTTGCCAATTAAAGGAAAAACAGTTGCCTCCCAGCCGTTAATTACAGTCTTGAGAGAAGGCAGACAGCCAGGAATTAGTTTAGTTTTAGCTACACAGCAGCCAGGAAAAATCCATACAGATGTCATAACACAATCAGATATTGTTATATCACATAGATTAACAGCAAAAATAGACACTCAGGCATTAGGAGCAATAATGCAGAGCTACATGAGAGAGGGGCTTGATACACAGCTGAATTATCTGCCCAGGGTTAAAGGAGCTGCAGTAATATTTGATGATAGCAACGAAAAAATATATCCCATGAGGGTAAGGCCAAGATACACATGGCACGGCGGCTCAGCACCTTCTATAGTAATTCAAAAGAAAAAGATATTTGAGTTTTAGAGTTCTCTTAAAAATTTTATTTTATTAAGTTGTAGTATCAATACCACAAGTATCGTTGCTGCTGTTACAAGCACATACTCCCCTAATCCAGCTGCAAGCCCTATGGCGCCAACAGCCCACATAGAAGCAGCCGTAGTTAAACCTGTTACAGTGTCTTTTGACCTGAAGATAGTTCCAGCACCTAAAAAACCAATACCTGTAACAATTCCTGCTGCTATTCTTGCAGGGTCAGCATTTGCAAAAGCTGTTATGCTTACAACAGTAAATAAAGCAGCCCCCATACCAACTATCATCAGTGTCCTTATCCCAGCTGGTTTATTTACTTTTTTCCTCTCAAAACCAATTAAGCCGCCTGCTACTACAGCAATAACCAGCCTTAGTAAGATTTCAGGGTCAATCGTTCCTATATCAATTATCATATTCTTTATTATCTTTTTATTTGTTTAAATAGTTTATTGTTTGTTGTGTTATTTTCAATAAAATTTTTAAATGTAGTAATACCTCCTCTTGATTATGCCATTTTCAAAATCATTTCCAAAAACCAGCAAAACTTCCACATACCCTCAATGGGAAGAAATTACTCTAACAGATGAAGAAGAAAAAGCAATAGAACAGAAATCAAAGGAAGAAAACATTAAGTTGTTCAAGCAGTGTATTGATGACGCTAAATCTATTTTAATTGAAAAAGGCCTTAACGAATCAGATATAATCAAGGTTGCAATATCATTGTTTGAAAAAAGGTCATCTCATGAAGTTTATTGGAAAGAAAACAAAGCAAAAGAAAAGTTTGATGAGATGTTTAATAAATAATCATTTCTTTCTATGCTCAACATGCAGCATAGCTTCATCAGGTCCGTAAGTCATTGATATCATGGAAGCTACAAACATCAGGGTAAAGAATATTATAAAAGTAAAGCCCCAGGTATCGCTTTGCGGGAAAACATAGAATGCAGAAATAATAAACCCCACAATACTTGTAATCATATATCCGCCTTTTAATGGAGCAACATTGCGTAGCATACTATTAACCTCTTTTATTAATCATTATTCCTAACTTATTTAAACTTAACGAATTTTAGCTTATTTATTTCCTTTCTTGCTTTCTCTATACCTTTGTTTAAATTATTCATGAACTTTTCCATCTTGGAGCATGCAATTTTCTTCAGTTCTCCACTAGTCATCTTCCCGGATTTATAATCCTTATAGATTTTATTTAACTCCTTATCATCCTCAACCAAATGCTGTTTCATCAGCTCAAAAACCATATCTTTCTCTATAACAGCACCCAGCTTTCTATGCTCCTCTAAAGTATCTCTGCCACCACTTAAGGCCCTGTTAATTTTCTTCTTAACAGAATCAATATCCTCTGGCAGCTCTATGCAGCTTTCTGGCTTTGATTTGCTCATTTTAATAGAGCCATCTAATGAAGGAGTATATTTATGATAAAGCCCTGAAGGCAAAAAGAAATTTCTATCTTTTACTCTCTTAACAACATCTCTGGTTAACCTGATATGAGGATCTTGGTCAACTCCGACAGGAATTATTCCTGGCATTCTTTCCTTAAACTGCGGATATAAAATATCTGCTACCTGGGTTACAGCACCCATTATCTTTCCAGGGTCAGCACTTCCATATATTGCTTTAAACTCATTTAAAGTAATCTTCTTTGCAAACTCATAGGCATTATTCATAACTTCTTTGTTTTCTGACTGGAAATAGAAATTTGTTTTCTTAATATCCAAACCAAGAGCAACATAAGCTGGAATATGGAAGTTAAGAGCCATCTTTCTTGCTTTCTCCAAAGTAACCCCTCTTGTGCTTGCAGCTTCTAAATCCGCTACTAAAATATAGGTCTCTGCGCCATGCTCCTGAAAATATTTGATGTTCTCAACAACCATCTTTGTGCCAAAATGTATTTTTTCATTGGTAGGCATTATCCCGCTTAGAACATAAAAGTTCTTCTTATTTTTTATACAATCAGAAATAATCTTCATATCCCTGCCTGCAAATACCACCCCACGCCTCATTATCCGGTTTGGTTTTGGAAATAATTTAGAATTAAAAACCTCTAATCCAAAATCCTTTATAATCTTCTCATAATCCTCTAACAACCCAGAACCCCATGGGTCTATTATTTTTTTCATTTCAATATTTTTATTTTTCCATTATTATTAATTATTATTTTTGAAATTTTAATCATTAAATTATTTTTTTATTTTTATTAATCATTGTTTAATTATTTTTTATTGTGCTGGAAAAATTCTTTGAATTTTTCGGCATCCTTAAAAATCCCTTGGATTTTTTGGAAACCGGAAATCTTTGATTTCCTAGTTCACCAAAAATTCCCTTGGAATTTTTTAGTGTATTTTATTTGTTGTTGTTTTATTTTTCATTGTTTTAATATTATTGTATTTTTAATTAATGCCTTATTAAATATTCTGTTTTATACTATTCAAAACATCTTTTATAGCCTTAACCTTATCTTTGGCCTTAAATATAAAAGAACTCACAGTCAGGACATTAGCGCCTGCTTTTACTGCAATAACTGCTGTCTTGTCATTTATACCCCCATCAACTTCAATATCCAAATCTGACCTTAATTCCCTCAACTCTTTTACCTTATCCATGCAGCTTTCTATAAACTTCTGCCCGGAAAACCCCGGCTCAACTGTCATAATTAAGACCATATCCACTTTATCCAAAACATCCTTTATAGCATCTAGTGGAGTTTTAGGATTTATTGCAACAGCAGCCTTAATATTATTTTTTTTAATGAATTCCAGTGTTTTCTTTAAATTGGAACATGCTTCATAATGAACAGTAATATTATTAATTTTTAATTTTGGATTTGCATCAATAAACGTTTTAATATAATCCTCACTAGGCTCCTGAACCATCAAATGTATGTCAAGAGGAACCTTTGTATCAAATTTCTTAAGCAACTCAGCCTGAGGTGTTATATTAGGAACAAACTTATTGTCCATAACATCTACTTGCAGTAAATCAGAATGCTCCTCTATTTCATTTATCTCTTCCTGCAGTCTATCCTGATTTGCAGACAATATTGATGGAACTATTTTTATTTTCGGCATTTTTACGTTCCCGTAAAACAATGTATTGGGGGAGCTTTGCTCCCCCGAGACGGTTTCTAACTTTTTTTTGGCTCGCTCACTTATTCTTACAAATAAACATAGCATGGTCTTTCTGATACGGCTCAAGTGTTCTATAATCGACTATAATCAGCTCTTTTTCCAGTATTTCTTTTACTTCTTTAAATATTTCCTTAGGATATTTTGTAACATCTATGCTTCTTGCCTTTATAGCAACAATTGCATAACCATCTTTCTTCAAAAACATATTTATATTTTTCAAAAATATATTTACCTGGTCTTTTTGTGCAATATCCTGGTAAATAACATCAACCATACTAATCCTTTCTATTAGCTCTTTTGTATGATTTGCATCTGCTAATATAGGAGCAACATTCTTCCTTCCTTCCAAATTAAAAATCAAATCTCTCATTACTCTTGGAGCAACATCAACAGCAAAAACAAGACCTTCTTTGCCAACAATGTCAGAAACATGCGAAACTGTAGTGCCTGAAGCAGAACCAAGATACAAAATAACATCATTTTTTCTTATAAAAATATTCCTGCATCCATTTAAAATAGTAGAAGCTAATTTACTGCCATATGCATCCCATTCCCGGTACTCAATATTATTCTGCTTAACTAATTGCTCATCATAAACTCTTTTCCCTGGAGTTAGATTTGCTGTATAAAGCCTTCCCCTCTCCTCATAAACCTCAAATATTTTTGATTTTGCTATCATTTTTTACGTGCCAGTATAGTTGAAAATCCTAACGGATTTTCTAAGTTCCACTTCGTGAAACAAACAGCGTCTGGGGACGTCTGCAACGTCCAGAAACAAACATATTTTACAGACCCTTTTATTATTGAAACTTTTCATTGTACCTACCACTAATATTGAATCTTAAACTTATCAACCAACCCCTTCTTTAATTTATCACCAATAAACTTTCCTTTGAAATAATCAATCTTGACTGCAATGCTTAACTTATCAGCTAAAGCCCTTGCAGCCTTGCCATGCATTTCTTCCTTTGACTTTAAAATCAATTGATGCTCATGTATCATCCCGAATTTAGGAGGCAAATTCCTTCTCTTGTTTCTCATATGTCTAAACAATGCTTTCTCAGCACCTAAAATTTGTATTGTAGAAGCAGGCATTTCCGTTAATCTTTTTAAACTTCCAGCATGGCTTATTAATTTTGCAGCTATTGTTATCCCACCAACTGTGGCAAAATTAGGGCATGTTTCTTTTTCTAACTCCTTAAGATAATCTTCATAGTGTTTTTTTAATTTGTAGAAATTATTAATCTGTGTTGCTAATAACAATATTGCAGAGACATCCTTTTCCTTTAAATTTGCACCCATAGAATTGTTTTCATTTATATTAAATTCTTTTTATAATTGAGATTTCGATTTTTTTATTTTTTCAGAAAAAAACTTTTCATGATCATCTATTTTACTTGAAATTTCAGGATTATAAAGAGAATACCATTCCCTTAATCTCTTTGCCAGTAAATTTATTGTTTTATCTGTCTCCTCAATGCTATTTATTGTTTGGATTATTAAGCCATCATTATTTACAGATTCTTTAACAGAACTTTTAGTGATCTCAAGATTTTTCTTATAAAACTGGGAAAAATATTTTTTATTTTGAAAAAACAATAATATGTTATAAAGGTCTTTTTCTTCCGGGATTGAAAGATTTTCATGTTTTTGTATTAATTTTTTTTCATGTTCTTTTTTATCATTGTAACTTGAAATATCCTTAAACAGTAATCCATCTACTAATTTATAATTTTCATCAAAGACAAAGCTACCTATTATGTTTGAAAAAATGAATTTAGCCATAATAAGGGAAAATAAGCACTAATTTTTAAAGATTTAGTTTTTGTTTACTACTACAATTTATTTTAAAAAAATTAATAAATAAAGAAACTAATACAAAAAAACAATAAAAATATATACAATTAAATACATAATAATTTAATGAGATTAAAAATAATGTAACTTAAATTAATATAAATACTGAAAATGACCATAATCTACATAACCTGCAAAGATGAGAAAGAAGCTGTAAAAATCTCCAAACATCTGTTAAATAAAAAACTGATTGCATGCTCAAACATGCATCCAATAAGAAGCATGTATTGGTGGAACAACAAGATAGAGGATGAAAAGGAATTTGTGATAATAGCAAAAACCTTGGATAAAAGTTATGAAAAGATAAAAGAAGAAGTTAAAAAATTACATAGCTATGATGTCCCGTGTATCCTTAAAATCAATGCAGAAGCAAGTGAAAGCTATGACAAATGGGTTAAGGAATCGGTAAAATAAGATTTATTTGTCTGCAAAAAAATTATTTCTATTATGTTTTTTTCATAAAATATTATCATGATGCATAATCCATTAGAAAGGTTTAAATATTATGATGATAGGTATCTAAATACCGATTCAATAATGTATAATTAGAAATGTTAATCAAAAAAAGAGGTCAGATTAGTGCTAATACTTTTGTTTATCTATTCTCAGTAGTTGTTATTGCCTTGGTTTTGCTTATCGGTTATAGGTATATTTCTACAACAAAAGAGACCATAAGCAAAACAGATTTGCTTCAATTTAAAACAAAACTTACACATGATGTCGAGACCATAGGCCGGGATTTCGGAACTTTCAAGAAAGTTTCTTATTCAGTGCCCGGCTCAGCTCAGCTGTGTTTGGTTGATTTGCGAGATGAGAACGATAAAATCACCATAGATGGCAATGAAGTAATAGTAAGAGATACAATCATAGAGAGCGAACTCATAAAATACTACCCATTAATTAAAGACAGCGTAGTAAGCAATGTTAAAAAGAATGCTTTCATTATAGGTCCAAAAACTTTTGAATCCTATTATATTGGTGATTTGAAATTTCTCGATACTGATTACCCTTATTTTAAATGCATAGAACCAGTATCAGGAAAAATAAATTTCGGTATTGAAGGAACTGGAAGACAAGCAAAAATTCTAACTAAATTTGAAACTTCTGCTGAAATAGAGTTAAGTGATAAAACAATTTTTGGGAGTAAAACAATTGGAACAACTACTAATGAACAGACAATCCCACTTCCAGATGGTAATGGGAAACTTGTAATAAAAGCAGGGACTAGAATAACCTTTCCAGGCACAGAAACAAAAGTTTCAGTAGGAATGACAGAATCACCATCTGGTGCCAGAGGAGTATCAAGTAATATTTATACATTTGAACCATCTGGCACAACTTTTTCTGGTGGTGAAGTTAAGTTAACATTAACTTTAGCTCCTGGCAAACCATGTGAGGCAGGTAAAACTACATTAAAACTTGATACTGCTGGTTTTGAATCATTTATAATTCAAGATGAAAAGGATTGTGAAAATAATGAAGAAGGGAATGCTGTAGCTACTTTTACAATTGATCAGATTTAGTTACATATATAATATAAAAACAATAAACTATCTGATTATATTCTTAATAATACATTTTACAGCATACAATCAATCCAAAAGATTTAAA
>CAZTBE010000023.1:0-16649 GCA_964611745.1 uncultured Methanosarcinales archaeon
CTGTTTCCAACAGTTCATTCTTTTAGTCTATGCACGGTCATCATTTTTTTCTTTTATTTTAAATTTTAATCTTAACTAGCTGTAAGAATACAAAAATATTTTAAACTAGTAATCACTTCAAAATTAATTATCGCTCCCGTGGTGTAGTCCGGCCAATCATTCGGCCTTTTCGACTCTGGAGATATTTTCCAAGGAAAACAGGCCGAGACCTGGGTTCGAAACGATCTTTTGCAAAAAGCTCGACCAAAAGCGTGCAATGAGGAATCTTTGATTCCTCGGAACGACGTGGAAGATCGACGAAAGTCCCGGCGGGAGCATGATTTTTTCAAAAAGAGAAATAAAAACCAACATTTATACAATATCCTTATCTATTTCATTTTTATGTTTTGTTATTAGTTCTATATCTACATCTTCAAAAATTAAGAAATTGTCATGATATAATCCCAGTAACTTGCAAGCATCTAAATACAATATGAAAAATTCGGCAGGTCTCAGATTCCTAATTATTTCATAGGTATAATTAAAAATTCTTAATGGAACCTTGCCAATATAAAGTTCAGTTCTGTCTAGATAATATCTCAGGTTTCTTACATCAATTTTTTCCTGAAAATTTTTATCTAAGTAAATTAAAATATATTTTTCCTGTCTGTGGTTTATCATATGCATGAATAAAATCAGGTAACACATCATGCTCCCCAAAAAGTAGAATCTTGTATATTGGCCAAATATCCATCTGGATTCTTTAATTTCTCCCATTACCCACTTGAATATATCATCCCCAGGAGTTTGGCTTTTTATTAGTATTTTCTTGAATCTCAAAATTTTGACTTTAAGTTTTCTAACTGCACTTACATAACCCCATCTGATTCGTGGTCCCTGCTTAAGCGTAATTTTGTGCGGATTTTTATCGAATAATCCCTGTTGACTAGCCTTAGCATAAAACATTTTAAAATTTGCAAGTCCTTCTGTCCTTAAACCGTGGAGAATCATGCTAAGAAGATTTATCTCTTGTTGTTCGGATACCATATGGGTTTTATCAAATCTTATTCTCATAACCTTATCATGCCAATGTGTCAATTCATGAACCAATGAGATATACGCACGATTAGGAGACCTAAGAAAATAATCGACATTCATTTGCAGAAAACACTTTTTAAGTTTTAAATCCTTGCCAAGTCTAAAGGCTGCCCCTCCCTGAAAAATTTCTTTTGGAAAAAGCCTAATTCCAACAACCATACCATCTTCTATAAATTCCCTATGACTTCTGAAAATTTGCGCCAGTATTCCTTCTAAAAGCCCAATATTGTTCAAACCGAATCTTTCAAGTAATTTTTTGTTAATGACAATAAATAAATTAAATCCTAGACCACCAAAGTTACGATGACGAAAAGTTTTATCATTTAATAGCACATTTAATAGCATATTATATCCCTTATGTACCTAATTTAAATATTTACCCTTTAATCTCTAGAGGTATAAGCCTTCAATTCTATCATCTGTAACTTTATACAAAACTTTAAATACCCTCATCTAATCCTAATTGAAAATAAATATTAACTAATGGAGGTCAGATAACAACATTTGTTGTGAAGATTATAACATGAAACGAAGCTCTAGGCGCTGGAAGAAGAAGAAGCAGATGAGATGGAAGTGGCAGCGCAAGAGAATGAAAAAAGAAAAGAGGAGAAGGAAACAACAAAGATAATTAAAATATTAGAAACGTTTATATAATTTCATAAAACAACAAGGGAATGGTGATAATACATGACAATTGTGGGATTTAACTTTACAAAAATAGAAGCTGAAAAGAAGGATTTGATAAAAGGCAAAATAAACATTAATAATAATGTTTCCATAAACAAGGTAGAGGAAAAGGACCTATCTCTTGGGAACCAAAAGCAGAAAGTTTTGAAATTTACTTTTGAATTTCTAGCAAAATATGATCCTGATGCAGGCGCTATAATCCTGACGGGCGATGTCCTGTTTATGGATGATACGAAAAAGATAAAAGAAATTCTGGATGGGTGGAAGAAGGACAAGAAACTTCCAAAAGAAATTATGCCGAATATTTTAAACACAATAATGAGCAAATGCAATATACAGGCTTTGATCTTGAGCGAGCAGATAAATTTACCACCACCAATACCGCTTCCTAAGCTGCAGCCAGCACAAGCAGCAGAAAAAAAGAGTTGATTCTAGAATATTATTTTTTATTAATTATTCAATATAGATTTTTCTCAAGAGTATAGATAAATTTATATAACTTAATAAAATACTTGAATTAATTAATCGTGCACTAATATGACTCAACAAGAAACAAATCCTTAACGAATTCCTTTAGAATTAGATTTTTCTACTGAAGCCTTAGAGAGATTAGAGGAAATTACAAAAAAAGACTTAGAATACAGAAAAGAACAGAATACTGCAACAGAAGGAGAACAACCTTCTATTTATGTTGCCACAAGAAACGCTTTAAGATTTTATGAATTTGTGGTTGATGTAAATAATAGAGGAGGTAAAATAAGATCGGTCTAGAATGAAGGTAATTCAGTAACTTTTCAATATCCTGATCTTGATGAACTAATGGGAAATTCTGAAACGGCAGCATACAAACTAGAAAACCCATTTGAAGAAGTTAAATTAAGTAGAGTTCCTGGTATTTATGATGTTAGTAAACCTGAACTTTTAGAACTATATAAACTTCAAAATTTAATAAGGGACATAGGTACCACAAAAGAAAATAAATCTAATTGGTGGGGAAGGCTAAACAACGGTAAATGGTTTACTATAGAATACCATGAAACTGATTTAGATGTTTCATTTGAAATAATGGAGCCACAAACACCTGGTCAAGAACTTGACTTTCATGGAGGATTTATACATAATATGAAAATTACTCATAAAGATGACTTGGTTTATGATGCAATGGTTAATAGATATGAGCCCCACTTACACCAAATTACTGTTTGGAATCTACAACCCGAATGGCGATTAGCTGTTAAACAATTAGTAAATTCATATCAATAAAATTTTTTGCCTTTTAATTTTGTAATTCTATGGTTTTTGACTATCTTTCCGCAACCTTTATAAAATAGATAACATTACAAATTCTTGAAAAAACCATGAAAATGCAAAACATTTTCAGGGTGCCAAAAATCCGGAGGATTTTTCAGCATGCCAGACAAAGAACTTAAATTAAAAGTTGCAGAAGCTATTCAGGATGATGTAAACAAGGGAATAGTAAGAATAGACTCAAGTTTTCTGAATGAAGTAGGTGTAAGACCCGGTGATATTGTTGAGTTAGAGGGTGAAAGAAAAACAGTTGCAATTACCGATAGAGCTTATCCTGGAGATATGGGTCTTAACATAGTGAGGATGGATGGCATAATCAGAAAAAATTCAAAAACCGGAATAGGTGAAATAATAAAGGTAAGAAAAGCTGATGTAAAAGAAGGTAAAAAGATTACTATAGCTCCTGCAAGAAAAGGCATTGTAATAAGGGCCAGTCCAGAGATATTCAAGCAAGGCTTGCTTGGAAGGGCTATAACTAAAGGAGACATAGTCTCTCTTGGAGGAACAAGACGTAGAAGGTCAACAATGATGGAAAATCCATTCTATGAAGATGTTTTTAGCCTGCTTGACGAAAGCGCAATGGGTTTTGGTTTTGGGGATATAAAATTCATTGTTGTTGACACAACCCCTAAGCAGCCAATTATTATTACAGAGCAGACAGAGGTCATATTTAATCCAGAAGCAGTGGAAGTCAAAGAAGAGTTAGTTCCAGAAGTTACTTATGAGGATGTAGGGGGCCTAGACGAGGAAGTTAAAAAAGTAAGGGAGATGGTAGAGCTGCCATTAAAACATCCTGAGATTTTTGAAAGGCTAGGTATAGAAGCTCCAAAAGGAGTTTTACTGCATGGTGCACCGGGCACTGGAAAGACATTGCTGGCAAAAGCAGTTGCAAATGAAACCAACTCCCATTTTATTTTGATTAATGGTCCGGAAATTATGTCAAAATATTATGGGCAAAGCGAAGAAAACCTTCGTAAAAAATTTGAGGAAGCGCAAAAAAATGCGCCAAGCATAATTTTTATTGACGAGATAGATGCTATAGCTAGCAAGAGAGAAGACATAAAGGGAGAGGTTGAAAGAAGAGTAGTTGCTCAGCTTCTTGCATTGATGGACGGTCTTAAGAGCCGCGGTAAAGTTGTTGTTATTGCTGCTACTAACGTTCCAAACATTCTTGATCCGGCATTAAGAAGGCCTGGAAGGTTTGACAGGGAAATAGAGATTGGAGTTCCGAGCAAAGAAGGAAGGTTGAATATTTTGAAAATTCATACAAGAAACATGCCACTTGGCAAAAAAGTCAGCTTAAAGGAATTAGCATCCATAACCCATGGTTTTGTTGGGGCTGATCTATCATCTTTAGCAAAAGAAGCAGCAATGATTGTTTTAAGGAGAATATTTCCGGACTTGAAGCTGCAAGAAGAAGAGCCAATACCTAAAAATATCCTGGAAAAATTAAGGATAAATCAAAAAGATTTTAAGGAGGCTTTGAAAGTAGTTAGGCCAAGCGCATTAAGGGAAGTTTTAGTAGAGATTCCTAATATAAAATGGACTGATATTGGCGGCTTAGAGTCAGTTAAACAGGAATTAGTAGAAGCAGTTGAGTGGCCTTTAAAATTTCCTGATTCTTTTAAAAGATTAGGTGTTAATCCTCCAAAAGGCATTTTGCTTTACGGTGCACCAGGTACTGGAAAGACGTTGTTGGCAAAAGCGGTTGCAAACGAGAGCCAAGCAAATTTTATTTTAGTTAAAGGTCCAGAGTTGTTAAGCAAATGGGTGGGGGAAAGTGAGAAAGCTGTTAGGGAAATTTTCAAAAAAGCCCGTCAGGTTTCTCCTTGCATAATCTTCTTTGATGAGATAGACAGTTTAGCTCCAAAAAGAGGTGCAAGCTCAGACAGCCATGTTTCCGAAAGGGTTGTTAACCAGATGCTTACAGAAATAGACGGTTTAGAGGAAATGCATGATGTTGTTATCATTGCTGCTACAAACAGGCCCGACATTGTAGATACTGCTTTATTAAGGCCTGGAAGGTTTGACAGGATGATACTAACTATAGTTCCAGATGAAAAAACAAGGCTGGAAATCTTTAAGGTGCATACAGAAGGGATGCCTTTGAAGATTGGTGGAGTTAAAATAGACAAATTGGAAAAATCAAAGAAAAAAATTAATGTTGCAAGTAAAATGGCTGGAGATGAGGCTTTAAATGAAGAAGATTTAGATAAAGAATCAAAAGAAGAAAAAATAAAGATTAATGGCAAAAGAGAAGAATTTTTGTTGGGACTTGCTAAAAAATCAGAAGGCTATGTTGGCTCAGATATAGAGGCTGTCTGCAGGGAAGCTGCAATACTGGCTTTAAGAGAAGACATAGAATCTAAGGAAATTACTTTGAAGCATTTTGAGAAGGCTTTGGAAAAAGTACCTCCGTCAGTAGACAAAGAAGTACAAAAAGCCTATGAAGAGATAAGAGAAAGCTTAAGCGCAGCACGAGCAAAAGAAATCCAAAAAGAGAAGCCTGTTTATATGGGTTAGAATTTTTATTAAAAAAGAGTTCTGGTAGTATTGGTAGGATAAAATGGTAGGTTTAGTAGAAAGCGTCATGAGGGAGCATAGAGAAGTAACAGATGAATTAGTCCCAGTTATTGAGAGAATCAATAGTGGCGAGACTACAACTGTTGAAGAATTAGGATTAGATCCTGAGATAGTTAGTCCATACAATCAAAGACTATTTTTGTTATATGCTCAGATAATGAAGGATGCAGAACCCAGATACAATGATAATCCTGCCTTTGTTCATCCTGCTCGAGTAGCCCAAATAATTTCTCCTTATGTTGAAGAGGGTACAGCAATTGGATATGCATTATCACATGAACTTGTTGAAGATGTAGCACATTATAGGCCTGTCAGATTTCAAAATATTAGAGAAATCATCGGACCCGAACATAAAGATAATTTAGATGCAACAGTTTTATTATCTCGACCTCACTGGACAAGTTTTCCTACAATGGAAGAAATTTCCATTAGTGGATATGTCACATATGTCGCTAAATTATGGCAAGTTTCAACATATGGAAATGATGCTCATGCTTCTGTTCTTATTGGAGATGCTTTAGATAGTCAATTGGACATTGGATTTTTAGACACAAGAGACCCAGCTAATAGAAATAATGTAATTTCCAGGTTTATTGCACAATCCTTATTTCTTGTACAAAAACTGCAGGGTGCAGTACCAAACTTAGTCGAACATGTGGAAGCAATAAGCGATGAAATGAAAAATGACCGTGCGTATGTCATCAATTCGAATTGGATAGATTACCATTTAGGAAGATTTTATAAAGCATTAGAATTGTTCAAAACAGAACCAGGATTGATTGTCGGAGTCAAAAATCACTTATCCACTTATGGTTTTGAAATTCTAAAATCATAATTAATTTATCGCAACCTTTAAATAAACATTTCTTTCTTTTTAATTTATGACTGCTAAAGCTGGTGATAGGGTCAAAGTAATAACTTCTGATGAGATAAAAGAAGGAATATTAATGCCTAATGAGGAAACTGATTCTGTTGTTATTAAGCTTGATAATGGTTATAATGTTGGGATAGATAAAAAGAAAGTAAAGGAAATGAAAGTTGTTGAGAAATATAAGGCAAAAGAAACTCATTCTGAAGCAAAACCAAAAAAAGACAGCAAAAAACCTGCAATTACTATACTGCATACTGGGGGTACAATTGCGAGTAAAGTAAACTATGAAACAGGTGGGGTAATATCCAGGTTCAGCCCTTCTGAAATATTGGAAATGTTTCCAGAGATCAAAAAAATAGCAAATTTTGACAGCAAACTTATTGAGCAGATGTTTTCTGAGGATATTCGTTTTGAGCATTATAGAATTATAGCAAATGCAGTTAAAAAAGAAATACAAAAAAATACAGATGGGATAATAATAACTCATGGGACAGATACTTTAGGTTATAGTGCAGCAGCACTATCATTCATACTGGAAAATGTCAACATACCTGTTTTGTTAGTTGGTGCCCAGAGGTCTTCAGACAGAGGCTCTAGTGATGCTGCGATGAATCTTGTATGCGCTTCTGAATTCATAGCAAAAACAGATTTTGTTGGTGTTGCTATGTGCATGCATGAAAGTACTGGTGATAATAACTGCGCGATATTGCCTGCATGCAAGACAAGAAAATTACATACTTCCAGGAGAGATGCATTTAAGCCAGTTAATGATACAATTATTGCAAGAATAAATTATAATACAAGAGAAATTGAATTTTTAAAAAAAGATTATGAAAAGAAATCAGACAAAAAATTTGTTGTTAAGGCTTCTTTTGAAAATAAGGTTGGATTAATTAAATGCCATCCAAACATGTTCAAGCAGCAATTTGATTTTTTCAAAGGCTACAAAGGCTTGGTCATAGAAGGGACAGGATTAGGGCATGCTCCTGTCGATCCTCCTGATAGATTGCATATTAATATTCTGGATTCAATAAGCTCATTGATAAAATCAGGGACAATTGTAGCAATGACTTCCCAGTGCCTTTTTGGCAGCACATATCCTCATGTATATACAGCAGCTATTAATATATCTGAGTCAGGAGTTATTTACTGCAAAGATATGCTCCCAGAAACAGCTTTTGTAAAATTAGCATGGTTGTTAGGAAATTACAAGAAAGATGAAATCAAAGAATTAATGACTAAAAACTTAAGAGGAGAACTTAATGAAAGGTTAAAGGAAGATGAGTTCTTGGATTAAGCCTCATTTAAAACAATCATTGTTTGCGTCTTCTCTACACCCTCTAGATTTCTTATATATTTTGTTACAAGGTGATCTAATTCATCCATATCTTTTACCTTAACCTTAATTATTATATCGGTTCCACCAGCAACTGTCGATGCTTCTTCTATAGCCGGATGCGTTGCTAGCTTCTTTGCTAGATTATACTGTGTTTTGTTTGTTTGTTTTAGCAGCTTGTAATCGACTATAATCAACATATAGGCAGAAATTGGTTTGCCAATCTTTTTATTGTCCAAAACAACAGTATATTTTTTTATTACTCCTTCCCTATTAAGTTTCTTTATTCTGTTATGCACTGTTGTTATTGGTATAGAAGCTTTTTTTGAAATTTGCTGAGTGGATAATCTGCTGTTTTCTTTCAAAATATCAATTATTCTTTCATCTTTAGGGTCCATAATGGAATGTATATTCCATTTTTTTATAAATATTACTATTTTTTGCAGAAATATTCCATTTTTTTTAAGGTAGGTTATTATATCTTTGACATACTATAATTTAAGTTTGATAGTTCAGGTGAGAAATAATGTCCTATGAAGCAGAATTTGATGAAATGCTCGAAGAAGACCAGATTGACGAATTAATCCAAAACAAAATAATCAAAAACAAACAAATTTCTTAAAGCTTTAAAAATTAAGATTAACAAATTATTTATAATCCTTAATTCTATTATCTTTTATTATAAAAAATAAAAGAAAGTTTTAAATAAAAAAGGCAATAGAAAAAAAAATAAATCAAAATGGACGAACAAGTAAAACAACTTGCAGAGACATTGAAGAAGAGCGGAATGGCTGCTTCTGAATATGACGCAATTGAAAAGGCAAAAAACATTTTGAATGTAAAAACACAAAAATCTGATTCTCAGGAAGAAGTTCAGGAAAACTCAAATCAATCATCTATAAGCCCGGAAAATGAACAGCCAGTGCCAAATTTAGATGCAGATATAAAGAATGAGGATGCTACCCTGAATGAATTGATGAAAGAATCAAATGCGGTGCCAGAACATGTAGAAGCTGAAAATAATCCTGAAAAAACAGAGCAGACAGAAGAGACTGGAAAAGTTAAAGAAGAAGTGAATGAAATGGCTGAGGACAAAGCAGAGGAAAAGCTAGGAAAACAGGAGCCAGAAGAAGATATGTTCGAGGAAGAGAAAAAGATTGATTTGACAAAAGTGTTTAATCAAAACAAATAATATTCTAATGAAAGTTACTGTTTTTCTTCAGCATTCTTTTCAATCATTTCATTCAATTTCTTCACTGCTTCCTCAATCTGTTTATCATCCATGCCATGCCCTTTAAATCCCATTTCCAAGCTCTCAAAAGCAGCTCCATGACAGCCAACGCAATGAAGACCAAAATCCATTAAAGCCTCAACTACCTGAGGATATTTTTCCACAATTTCTCCTATTAAAGTGTCTTTTGTGATTTTTTGTTCTTGGTGTTGTTCCATTTTATCATTTATAATTAACTATTAAATTGAATTACTGTTAATATATAAATGTTTTTATTGAGTTATTGTTAATTTACACTACGAAACCTTTAAATACCAAGTTTTGTTTTGCTTTTCCTATGCCTAAAAACATTGCAGTTATTGGAGCCCAGTTTGGTGATGAGGGCAAGGGAAAGATTATAGATTTTCTTGCTGAAAAAGCAGATGTTGTTGCACGATTCAATGGAGGCAACAACGCAGGCCATACAATTGAAGTCAATAATAACCAGACTATTCTGCATTTAATACCTTCTGGAATATTGCATAAGGGTACAATAAACATTATTGGAAATGGTGTTGTTGTTGATCCAAAAGTTTTGATGGAAGAGATTAATGGTTTGACAGATAAAGGTGTTAAAGTAACTCCTGATAATTTAGTTGTAAGTGAAAATGCCCACATTATTTTAGAGAAGCATATCAAAGAAGACAAGGAAAAAAACAAGCATTTAGGTACAACAGCTCGTGGAATCGGACCTGCTTATACAGATAAGGCAGCAAGAGCTGGAATAAGGGTTGTTGATTACATAAACCAAAATAATGAATTCTCAAAAACATTAAGTTCATTTGTGAAAAATACTACATTACTGATTAATAATTTAATCAATACCGATAAAAAAATATTGTTTGAGGGCGCGCAAGGAACTTTATTGGACATTGACCATGGAACATATCCTTATGTAACTTCTTCAAATTCCATTGTTGGAGGTATCTGCACTGGTTTAGGTATAGGGCCTAAGAAAATAGACGAAGCATTGGGAGTTGCAAAAGCCTATACAACAAGAGTGGGCAACGGCCCTTTACCAACAGAATTAAAGGATGAGACAGGAAAGCAGATACAGGATATAGGAAAAGAATTTGGCGCAACAACAGGAAGACCAAGAAGATGCGGATGGCTTGATGCTTTGATGTGCAAATACTCTGCTATGGTTAATGGTTTAGATGCAGTTGTTTTAACAAAATTAGATGTCTTATCCGGATTGGAAAAAATAAAGATATGTATAGGTTATAAATATAAAAGCAAAATCATAAAAGAGTTTACAACTGATGTTGAAATTTTAGAGAATTGCGAGCCAGTTTATGAAGAATTATCTGGATGGAAAGAAAAATTAGATGGAATGAATGATTTTAATGAACTTCCGGAAAACGCTAAAAAATACATCAAAAGAATAGAAGAATTAATTGAAGTTCCGGTTTGTATTGTTTCTATAGGTCCTGGAAGAGACCAGACTATAATTTTGAGAAAAGAATTTTTGTTCTAATGCTGTTTTTGAGATATTTTAGATAATATTTATTAAGTCTTTATTCATTTATATCAAATAATGAACAAAATAGTAAGGGATATAGAAGAAATTGTGAGATTAAGCCAAGCAGTGCATACTCATTTACAAAAAGGCAAAATTAACAAAGCAAAAAGGGAATTAAGACAAATAATAAAATTTGATATCGACGAGTTAAGAAGAATCCAAAAAGAACATGGAGATAAAAGATTATTAGAAGAATGTGTTATTGTTCTTAATCAAGCTAAAAGGACTCTTAGAGATTTAAATTCTTTTGAATTATTAGATGAAGCTAAAGAATTGAATGATAAAATTATTGAAATTGAAAGACATGGATATGATAAAACTTCTGAGGGATTAAGTCCATACTTTCTTAATTTTTCTGCTTCATGCTCAGAAATATTTTCAGGAGTTTTATCATTTCCATATCTTAGGAAGTCTCCATAATTTCTTTTATCTATTCCTCTGAATAATGTGTTATTTGATCCTAGTTGGAGTAATTGCCATGTTGCTCTAAAAAAATTAGGACTTAGTTTGTTCTGTTGAATGAGTTCTGCTATAAACGTTGGACCTTTTTCTGTTAATAGATTTGTTATGTAACTGTAAGAATTATTCCTTACTTCTTTTTCAATTTCTTTATCATTTATTACTAGTTTAAATTTTTTTGGTTCGAACCATAACATAAATATCATTACCCTACACAATATATTTAAATGTTCTTAATTCAGGGCAACCCAATTTTAAATTTTCAAAAATAGTCGCATAATGGAACTAAATTCTAGAATCAAAACCCCCGTCCTTGACAACCTATTCTTTCATGGTAATGAAAGTTTAAATCAATAAAGGCGGTAAAAAATATCAGCTAATGTTTGCTACATTAGACAAAAGAGGTGAGCTAAATTTGTCGGTTTAGTAAATTGAATCTTTAATACCTCTCCAAACTAACCTTCCCTTCCTTTGCTTTTATAACAACATCCTCTTTTTCATCAAATTTTGAGAGTTTTGATATTATTTTTGGCAATAAAATTCTCTCTGACCTGATGTCAAGATTTGTAACAATTTGCTGCTCTGTTTTATCTTTTCCTGCTGAACTAACGCCTAAATCTGTAAACATCTTAGAAGTTTCAGTTTTCTTTCCCTTTTCACTAAATTCTTTTGTCTTTTCATAAAGGTATTTTGCAATCTTGTCAGCAACATCTATTTTTGTTACAGAAGTTATTCCCTGTAACCCCGGACTTAAATTTGCCTCTAATACCTTTGGGCCTTTTACTGTTTCCAGCATATCCACAGCACAAATCTCTGCCCCAATGGATTTTGCAGTATCAACTGCAATCTTTTTTGTATTTGCATCCAAAACAATTGGCTCACCTTTACCTCCTTGGTGTATATTGGCCCTTTTCTCTCCTGTAGCTGCTTTTCTTTTATATGCTGCAACAACTTTATCTCCAACAACTAAGGCTCTTATATCAGACCCTTCTGTTTCAATATATTCTTGAATCAAAAAAGGCTGTTTTAATGTTTCTATAGCGTCCAGCATCGAGGCTGCGGCTGCAAAGGATTCAGCAAACATAACCCCTTTGCCCTGGGTGCCCTGTGGAAATTTCAAGATTATCGGATATTTTATTTGCTCTAGAATTTTTTTTGCTGCGTCTATAGAAGCGATTACATAAGTATCAGGCATTGGCACCTTGTAATACTGCAGTGCAAGATGCGTAAGCAGCTTATCATGGCCTATTGTAAAGGTATTTGGTTTTATCGGCATGTATGCAGCACCGTAGAAAGCTGTTGTTATGGACCTCAGCAAAGGGGCATACCTAAAAGAGCCTTTTGCATAGATGCAGTCATATTTTGGCAGTTCTTTACCATTATACAGAATTGAAAGTTTTTTGCTTCCTAAGGTTACTTCCACATTCTTAATGTTTATGTCATCGACTGCGCTGAAGTACTTTCTCATAGCTTCAACAGTCATTAAACTGCTCTTGCTTCCCAACGACATTAAAGCTGCTTTCATTTTTCTGAAGGATCAACCAAGAATCCATGTTTTAGCACATTAACACCTATCAGAACAGCATATTTCATATGAGTTCTGTCCGCTAAAGTAAATTCTGATTTAATCTTTTTTTCAGCTAGAGTAATTTCTGCCTCTATTACAGGCCTTAATTTATTGCCATGAGCAGATTTTACTATTTTTGATTTTATTACAGGCCCTAGATTTAATTGAGATGCTAGTTTAATATCAATAGAGCTTCTTGTTGCTCCTGTATCAATTTTAGCTTCAACCTCTTTGTCTGCCCCATTGTTGGACTTGAAACTCACATTCTCTGTCAGCCCAACTATTATGTTTCCATTCACTTTAGCATGCCTTTTCATAGCGCAGATTAGGATAATAATAGGTTTATAAAATTATTGTTTTAAAACATTTTCAGCTAAAAAATATTATTTTGAATTAAAGATAAAATAAAGCTTAGCAATTGCTTCTACTGCATTTTCATATATCTCTTACAGAATATAATTAATCCAAAGGATTTATATATCAGTAGTATACTTATATGTATATTGGTCTATTAAATACCAAATAAACAGTAATAAAGATGAAAAGAGGCCAAATTAACCCGAAAACTCACATTTATCTACTTTCAGTATTTGTTCTTGGACTGGTTTTTGTTATCGGCTTAAATATTCCCAGTACAAATGATAATACAAACTATGTTACTGGTTACCAGACAATAGTTTATGTAGACCCTGGAGAAACATCAGCTTCATTAGAGGAAGAAGTTGAAACAGAATGCACAGATTCTGATGGTGGAAGGGATTATTATGTTAAGGGAACAATTACTAGATCCTTAGTATCTGGCCCAGGGTCTCCTCGTGATGATATTTGCGTAGGCAACGATGTTAGAGAACTGTTCTGTAATGATGAAGGTAAAGGTGAACCTTTCTTATATACCTGTCCAAACGGCTGCTCAAATGGAGCATGTCTGCCTATAACTGCAGAAGAAAAATGCGACTCAACAAAAATTGAATTAGTAAAAAACCAAAGGATAAACAAGGTTAAACCTATCTTAACTGAATCTGATTTACTAGTTTTATTGGATAACGGGAGAGTATCTAATGCTAAAGGAGATGCTCAGTATACACAAACATTATCCTTTACAGATGATAATTCAGGATATGTTGATTATTTAGAAAACAAAGATGATGTTATTGATAACTTCCTTTATTTTAAGTCTAATAATATAATTGCCAATTATTCCCTATTTTTTACAACTTCGCTGGAGTCGGATGTGGATAATAGTGCAGGTGTTGCAACATCATCCGGTAACTATTTAACAGATTTTGAAGATATAGAAATAACAATGTTGGGTAAGACATATACAATTGTACAAGCAAGGAGACTTAATGCTCTTGGTAATAGTATAAACTTAACTTTAATGGGAGGAGCTGTAAAAGATACATTGATAGAAGGAAATACAACAACTTATACAATTGGTGGAACAGACTATGAAACTTATCTTGATTTTGTAGATACAGATAGTGCTAAGTTTACAGTAAATGGTGAGACAACAAGAGATTTATTAGATGGAGAAACATATATATTGGGTGATGGACTAACAATTGGTATTTCAGAGATACTATACCAAAATTATGCTGGTGGTGTCAATGGTGTAACATTTTTCCTAGGAGCGCAAAAGATTGAGTTAAGAGACACCGATATAACTGACTCTGCTTCGAGTGATCTCTTAACAGTTAATGATGAAATAATTGATGACGCTCATGTAATAATTCAAGGAGTTTATAATGGTATACGAGTTGGTATAAATAAAATATCAGTTGATATGATAGCAGATGACTCCTTCTATGTGGCTGTGGGAGAAAAGTTAAGTGAAAATGAGGAATTAGTTGAGCCACAAGTATTATTTACTCAGAATTGGGATATAAGATTGAATAGTTATGATAATACTAATGACCTTGCAGTAGTAGAGATTGGAAAGTTATGTCCATTAGAGTTAAGTGTTGAAACAGAAGAAATACGAGCAACAGAGACGTTTGACCTTTCACAATACCCTTATCCATTTGTTAAAGATGGTGAAATGAATTCCATCATCATTGTAGGTGATGCGGATTCTTCTGAAACAGTAATTACAGCTAGTGATATTGCTGCTGGTTTGCACAATGAAATTACTAGCATAAGAAGTGGACTAGATACTACGAAACTTGCATCAGAGGTTCCAAATATTCGGGCAGTTAACTCAATCCTTGTTGGAGGACCATGTGCTAATGCAGCAGCTGCAGAGGTTATGGGCAACCCAGCTGACTGTACAGAAGGCTTGGAACCGGGAAAAGGAATTATTAAGCTTTTTGAGCATGGAAATGGAAATGTTGCAGTGCTTGTAGCTGGTTATAATGATGCTGGATTAAGAAGAGCAGCTCATGTACTTGCAAACTACAAAGATTATGCCAGCATACTAAAAGGCAAAGAAGTTGAGGTAACAGGAACAAGCCTAACCGATATACAAGTTAATCCTATTGTTGGTGAAGAAATTATATGCACAAGCAGTGCTGATTGCGGCCCAGGAAGTTATTGCTATTCCAGTTCTTGTATTATAGGAGAGGAACCAACTTCATGTTCACAATGTGGAGAAGGTCTTTTTAATCTGTGTGATGACGACGAATGTACAGCTTTGGGTAATTGCGAGTTTATTGATAACAGTGTTATTTTCGATTGGTATTGGGAGTTTGATTTAGATATTGTGCCAAATGAATGCAGGGAAACAAAACCAACAGGCTCTATAAAAATTAACAATGATGCTGAAACTACGACATCTACTCAAGTGACGTTATCGCTTTCTTGCAAGCCTGAAAATGATTGCTTAAAAATGCAGATAGCTGAATTATATGCAGATGTTAGGGGTGCAGACCCGCAAGATTATACATCCTCAATTTCATGGACACTAACACCGGGAGATGGCACAAAAGCAGTATATGTAAGATACAATAACACAGCAGGTGTTTTGAGTAATATATTTGCTGATACTATAGAGCTAACTACATCAACTACTCCAACAGAAAGCAGATGCTCAGAATGCGGAGATGGTGTGTTTAATCGATGTGATTTTGCTGAATGTAGAAGTTTGGGTAGTTGTACGTTTGATCGAGGTACTAATCAGGGTTTAGGAGACTATCTTCCTATATACCTTCCATCATGTACTGAAATAGTATTTAGGACAGAAGAACCTGCTCCAACTTCAGGACCTACATCAACAACTCCAACAGAAAGCAGATGCTCAGAATGCGGAGATGGTGTGTTTAATCGATGTGATTTTGCTGAATGTAGAAGTTTGGGTAGTTGTACGTTTGATCGAGGTACTAATCAGGGTTTAGGAGACTATCTTCCTATATACCTTCCATCATGTACTAAGGTCTGATTGATAATGTTTAATATATATCAGGTTCAAATTTCAGTACAAACTCAAGCAGTTATAGCAGTAACACATTGAAATATTGGATTCAGAACAGTCAAATTAATGTTCATAATGCTTAATAAATTGTGTATCCAAAATCTTTAAACATCAGAAAACGCATAACATTTCCTAGCTCAAATTTCCAAAACCTTTAAATATTCCCTCACTCTAGATTAATGTGTAAAGAATGTCTTTTAAACAGAAGCGCAAACTTACAAAGCACGACAGGTATGTTCTTGAGCTTAAGAACAAAATAAAGCACAAATACGATTTTATTTCTACAAATGTAAAAATTCTAGGTAAAAAAAGAAGCTTGGGGGAGATAGACCTAGTTGCAAAGAAAGGCAATAAAATTGACCTGTATGAGGTTAAGTGCAGCCACAGGATTTTAAAAGCAAAAAAGCAGCAGCAAAGGATGAAAAGACTGATGAACCTGGATAAGTCAAGAGGATATTTCTACTGCGGAAGTTCAGGAGCTTTGACGAGTGTTTAAGGCTCTAGAATAAATTGCCTAGTAATTATGTTGTTTTTTAACTAGTGTTGCAGGCAAAGCAGCAGCA
>CAZTBE010000024.1:0-16212 GCA_964611745.1 uncultured Methanosarcinales archaeon
TGACAACAGCTTTTGCTTTTGCCAATTTACTGCTTATTTTCAGCAATTCCCTGGGGTCATCAGTCGTATTCACAGCAAAAGTCAAATCATTGAAATAATTCTGAATTAATTGAACTGCTTTCGGGATTTTAGAAGCCTCAAAACACTCTTTGCCTACGGCTTTGTAGATGTCATCAAAGAAAAAACTGGTTTCATCAGATTTTAGTGTTGCATTTTTCATTATATTAAAAAAAGAATTATCTACTATCTTTTCTTCATGAAAGTTTTCTTCTGTAGCTTCATTTTCTAATATATTAGTTTCATACCTTGAATTAATATCTGTTTTACATTTAGGGCATTGCAATTTGATTGTTATTTCCATTTTAGATCTTTTTTCTTTAAATAATAAATTCTCTCTCCATATTCTAATTTGTATTCATCATCAAATTCTTTATTCACTCTTAAATATCTTTTTTTGTGTTCTTCTTGCTCTGCTAATTGTAGCTTTCTAAAACCAATAAACACTCCTAAAACCACTAAAATGATAATTAAAATCACTAAACCAGTTTCTAAAGCTGATTTTAATTTAGATTTATCTTCTTTTTCTTCACCAATTTCATTTAAAGGTACGTTTCGATTTGTTATATCTACTGCCATATAGAATACTGAGAATAATCCCAAAAATACCACAACGAAAAAGATGACCCAAATTAATTTTTTTTCTTTATTTTTCATTTTTTAGTACACTCCTTACACACTGTTTCGTAATCTTTTAGTTTTGGATTATAATTTAACCTTGTTCCCCTTGGTACAGCTACTTTTTCCAAGCATTTCAAACAAGTAGCATAACAGCCACAAAGAAAAATAACTTTATTTTTGTTTTTCATTTTTGACAAATCAACTGATAATCCATCTTGCTCATATTTTCAAGCGTCTTTCTAAAGTCATGATGAACTAAATCAGGATTCTCAAAAGTATTCTCACATATATGCATAAAACAGGAATCATTATCTCTTACAATAATGCCGTAAGGAGTTGCGAAATCTGAAAAATTCAGTTCAAAATCCAGGCCAGATTGTGCAATATCCTTAAGGATTCTCCAATTAGCTCTAAGAACTATTCTGCCTTCACCATGGCACTTAACACCATCTTCCCCGTTAACAAAATGTCTTGCCATGAAGAATCTTCTTTTAGGTGTTTCAAAAAGCGGTTCAGAAAAGCCAGCATCATCCCATTTTTCACTAAACAAATCCCTTAGTGCATCCTCGGAATAAGAAGCCACTAAAGCATTATTATCTATTACTTTATGGAAAAAAACAGCTCTGTGCAGGAATCTCCAAATATTTACATAGAACTTCTTAACTTCCCTTGCAGGAATTTCTAGTTTTGCTGTCCATTTTTTTGGAACCTCAGCCATCAACCTCATTGAAAATTGGACTTCTTTTCTGATATCTTCGATGTTATTAGCCTTGGCCTTGTAAAGCCAATTATGATATCCTGTAGATTGTAAATCCTTGACAGTCTGTTCTTCCTTTCTTGTCTTGTTGATGAAGAAAAATTCCCTATCAAAATGAACTTCAACAATATCTTTTTTTCTTACGCTTCTGCAAAATTTTAAAAATAAATCATCATAATCCATACATATATAACTTAGTATAGGAGATGTTATTTTTTTGGTTAAAAAGAATACAGAGCCTTCCCCATCTCCCTTTTCCCTGACAGTTTTTGCAATAAAAAAAGCACCTTTCGGGCTAACTATCATCAGAGGATCAAGCTTTTGAGGGTCAAGTTTCCCAACAGCTAATGTAATCTCCACAAAGGGGGTTATGAAACGCTTAAAAATATCTCCTTTTATTATTATATCAGTTTTCTGACATTCGTCTTGTTTTGATATTGTTTCAAGAATTTGTTCCATTCTATTTCACCTCTTCAATTCATTTTTTAAGGGTTAAAATCAAATTGTAGCTTTGATATAAATTAACCTCAAATCTAAGTCTATTAACTACCAAATAAATCATTTAATGAGCAATTTAGTTGTTTAGATATCCTTGAAAGGAATTTAGTGACATTATCATCTACTAATTCTTTTTTTAATTTTATGAAATTGATCCATCTCCTGCCTTTATTGTTTTTAGACCTTTTCTGCTCTATATCTATTAGCCCTTTAGCATCAAGATAGCTTATCTGCTTTGATATTGTATGCTTATGGTATCTTGTTTTTTGTGATATTTCATTGTAAGTCAATCCTTCCGGATATGCATTCAATAAAAAAATAAGTTTTATCGGTAGTTTTTTCATTTTAATCAGATATTTTAATCCCGATATGGGCCTCCAGCATTTTTTTATTGATTTCATCTTGCTCTGTTCTTGTCCTGTTCCTATACTTGTACAATCTCTTCCTAATCTTTTTTTTAGTTCTCCAATCAAATAACCTCCTCCAAATATGGCCGTTAGAATTATAAAGCGTGTTTGCTGCTTTTGCTAAAATACATTTGTTTAAATTCAATTCATTGCTCAGTTCTTCTACAGTGTACCATTTACCATAATTTGATTCAAGAAAGTTTGCTATTGTTGTTTCGATTTCTGTCTCCATTTTCATTAACCTATATAAGACACATTCTTGCTTGATTTATCTTCTATTGTCCCTTCATTTTCTTCTTCATCATTTCTCATAAACTCTGTTTTTATGTTATCAACGCTTATTATCTCGACCTTTCCTTTCCTTGTAACTCCAATCCTAAACAACACTTCCTTTCCAAAAATCTTTTTTATTTGCCTCAATTTTTTCTGCAGTTCAACCATATTATATTGAATAGTATAACATATATATAAACCTTTCTATGTTTTTTATAGACTATTCCATGAAAAACCGAAATGTTTAAATAGTTGCTTTTTATACTATTTTGATTAGAATGTCAAAAACATTAATCTCAACAATATTTGAAGGAGAGGCAACTGGTGCTGCTATCATCAAATTCTCACCGGACAAGGTTATTTTAGTTGGTGTTGATAAGTCTGATCCTGAAAGGAAATCGAACTTAAAGAAAAACATCGATAAGCTCAAAAATAAATACAAAACAATCAAATTTGAGATTCTGGATACTTCTGTGTATGATATTCCAAAGATTGTGAATGATGTAGGCAAAGCTATAGATAAAGAGTATAAGCTTGGAAATGAAACAACATTGCATATCTCTGAAGGAAGAAAAACACAGTCTCTTGGAACATTATTTGCTAGTTTTATAAAAAAAGAAAAGATAAAAGGTGTTTTTTATTTAATTCAAGAGACTGGAAAAGCATTGCCAATGCCTTTATTGAATTTTAAATTATCTTCAACTAAAACAAAAATTCTTGAGGAGATTGCAAAAGGCAATAAAAAGGTTTCTTCTATAATTGAAAAAACCAAGAAGTCCAAAGCTATGGTCTATACTCATATCAATGAATTGAAACGGAACGGATATATAACCGATAATTTAGAAATAACAGATGCTGGGAGGATTTGTATTTTGTGAAAATGGAGTTAAATTATAAGATTAAGGCTAATTTCTGGAAGAAAAATGGGAATATATATAGGAATAATACTAAACTAATTTTTGATGATAATAAAAATGATTGTATAGGTACTGTTATTATGTTGAATCCTGGTGATGCAAAGCCTCTTGAAGGTTTGGATGTTATTAATGAAGATTCTGAAATATATGGAAGTCATAAGGATCCAACATTGGGATTTGTAGCAACATGGGTTATTGAAGCATATAAGGGCAATAAATCTCTCTGTGGATATATTGCCATAGTCAATCTTTGTGATATAAGAGATACAAACTCCAATAATTTACCACAAGAACCAAGTAAAACCTCTTCAATGATTATTGAAGAAATTCCACAAAAAACACCTTGGGTATGGATAGCTTGGGGTGGTGCTGCAAAACAATTTAATAATTTAAGAGAAGATGTTTTAAAATCATGCAAAGATAAATTAATTATTGGTATTGAAAATAAATCTTTTATGCATCCAATAGAAATTTCAACAAAAGGCAAGAAACAAGAAATGATAGAAAAAATAATTAAAGTCTCAAAATGAACCTAACCTTTTACGGCGGAGCCAAGGAAATTGGCGGCAACAAGATTCTATTAGAAGATAAATCTGCAAAAATATACCTGGATTTTGGAGAAAGCTTTAATTTTGGAGAAGATTATTTTTATGAGTATTTAGCTCCAAGAACAGCTAATGGCCTTGAAGTTTATTTTGAGTTTGGTTTAGTTCCTAAGGTTTCTAAGCTTTATTCAAAAGAGGAGTTGAAATTTACTGATTTGAAGTATGAAAAGCCGGATATTGATGGAATTTTCATTTCACATTCGCATGCAGACCATACAGGGCATCTTAGTTTTTTGGATTCCTCTATTCCCATCTATATGGGCCATGGAACTAAAAGAATTTTGGATACTTATGCATTTCTTTATCCGGGATTTGCTAAATACGGAGAGCATGATAATTTATCGACTTTTAAGTCAGGAGATAAGATTAAGGTTAAGCATCTTACTTTTGAGCCAATACACGTAGAACATTCAATTCCCGGGGCTTACGGCTATATTATCAAGACTTCTAAAGGACCTATTGTTTATACTGGAGATTTTCGTTTGCATGGTCCTAAAAAGAAGATGACTGAAGAATTTATCTCTAAAGCAGCTAAATCAAAGCCTTATGCCTTGATAATTGAAGGAACCAGGTTGGAATATGATTCTGAGCACAATTATACTGAAGAAGAAGTAAATAAGAAAGTAGATTCAATTATAAAAAGTTCTAAAGGAACTGTTTTTGCTTATTTTTCAATGTCTAATGTAGATAGGTTTAATTCTATCTACAAGGCAGCTGTTGATAATAATAGAATTATGGTTATTGATACCAGATTGGCTTATATCATGTCAAATATGAAGGATATAGTTGATTTTCCAGACCCTTTGAAAGATCCTAATATTAGGATTTATTATAGATTGGCTAAGAGCTGTTCTTTTATTGAAAAGGATTATTATGTTTGGGAAAGAGATTTTTTTTCTAAAAAGATTACCTATAAGGAAATTAAGAAAAGTCCTAAGAAATATGTAATGTTTCTTGGTTTTTACAAGTTGATAGAATTGATTTATTTGGAGCCTAAGAACGCTGATTTTATCTATTCTTCATCTGAACATTTCTATGAAGGTGAAGAGAATGAAGAAGAAAGAAAGATTTGGGAGAACTGGATGAACCATTTTAAGATTAATTTTCATAAAGCACATTGCTCTGGACATGCTTCTAAGCAGGAATTACTTGAAGTTGTTAAGAAGATTAATCCAAAGGTTCTGATTCCAGTACATACTGAAAGCCCTGAAGAATATAAGAAAGTTCATGGGAATGTCAAGATTGTTGAAAAAGGTGGAAAGATTGAGGTTTGAAATAAATTTGACTGAATTAAGATGATGTCAATAAACAAAAAGGAAGAACAGACTGTCAAGGATTTACAATTTACAGGACAAAAGCAGGGTCATCTGACAGTAAAAGCTGTACAATGGGTAATAAAAAGAGCAGCAAAAGAAGCAAAAATAAAAAAGAATGTACATCCACACACTTTAAGGCATTCTTTTGCAACGCATTTAGTTGAAAATGGCAATGATGTCTATTCCATCCAGTCTCTATTGGGCCATAACAGCTCAGAAACAACAATGGTTTATGTACACACTGCAAATCCTAAAATGATTGCTGTTCAAAGCCCTCTTGACAGTCTGTAGAATCTAATAAAATCAAAAACACAGCAGAAAAAGAAATTTTTCCAGGGTTTGAAATTTTTCAAATTTCAAAACCTTTAAATATAATCAACATATGGATTTTATCATTATGGAAGAACAAAGCCAGGAACAGGTTGCAGTAGAGCAGCAAAAAGGTACAAAGATCAACAGGATGATGATTAATGGCTTCAAGAGCTTTGCCAAGCATACTGAGATTCTGTTTAATGGAAATTATAACTGCATTATTGGGCCTAATGGTGCTGGGAAAAGCAATGTTCTTGATGCATTATGCTTTGTTTTGGGAAAGTCTTCATCAAAATCATTAAGGGCAGAAAAAGCAGCAAACTTGATCTATAATGGTGGTAAATTAAAAAAGCCAGCCAAGCACGGGGAAGTCTCTATTTTCTTCGACAACAGCAAAAAAACATTTCCAACAGAAGATAGTGAAGTCAAGATTACCAGGATTGTAAGGCAAAGCGGACAGTCAGTTTATAAGATAAATGATGAAACAAGAACCAGGCAGGAAATTCTTGATTTATTGTCAATTGCAAAAATAAATCCGGATGGCTATAATATAATGCTGCAGGGAGATATAGTAAAATTTGTTGAGATGCATCCAGACCAAAGGCGCGAGTTAATTGGAGAGATTGCAGGAATCTCTGTCTATGAGGAAAAAAAGCACAAAGCTTTGCTGGAACTGCAAAAGGTTGATGAAAAGCTGAAAGAAACAGAGATAGTGCTTGCAGAAAGGAATACTTACCTTAAAGAATTAAAGAAAGACAGAGATCAGGCATTAAAGTATAAAGATATGAATGACAGGATAAAGCAAAACAAGGCCTCTTATTTAAAGATCCAGATTGACAAGAAGGAAAAGGAAAAAACTGAACAGCAAAAAAGATTAGACGAGACAAATCAGGAGCTAGATAAAATAAAGCAAAAAATTGGAAATCTAAATCAGCTTAATCAGGAAAAACGCAGCCAGATAGAGCAGATAACAAAAGAAATAGAGGAAAAAGGAGAGACAGAGCAGGTAAATCTAACTAAAGATGTAGAAACATTAAAGATAGACATCACAAAGCAAAATTCCAGGATGGATACGATAAAAAATGAGTTAACTAAGATAAGTAAAAGGAAAGATGAGCTTCAAAATACCATCAAAGAAACAGAAGATAAGATAAAAGAGCTTGAGGCAGAAAAAGAAAGCATGCAGAAAGAGATTGAAGATAAGAAAAAAGAAAGAGACACTATTCTTAAAAAAATCCATGATTTCAGGGAAAAGAACAAGCTTGACAATATAGGCGAAATAGAGAAAGAAGTTGAAGAGATTGACAGGAAATCAGAAGATCTGCAAAAGGAAGTGCAGACAACAAGGGAGCAGCAGCATGGTCTGATAAGAGAAAACGACAGGATAATGCATGAAATCAGCACCATAGATTCCCAGATAAATAAGGTTTTGGATATAGAAAAAGAAAATAAGGAAAAGATTGGGGAAGTAAAAAACAAAAGAAGTGAATTTAAGGAATTGACCTTAGATCTTAACAAAAAGCTTGAAGAAGACTCTTCTTTGGCTGCTAAACTTTCAGATACAAGAAAGAAAATATATAATGCAGATGAAGAACTTGCAAAATTAAAAGTCAGGCAGCTAAGCACCAAAGAATTAAGCTATGGTGAGGTTGCGATTAAAAGAATTCTTGCGCTGAAAAAACCTGGCATTTACGGGACAGTTGCAGAGCTTGGAAATGTGCAGTCAAAAAATGCCCTTGCTTTAGAAATTGCCGCAGGGCAAAGACTTAAGAGTGTTATTGTGGAAGACGATAAAACAGCATCAGAATGCATCAAATACCTTAAGGACAATAAGTTAGGAGTTGTAACTTTCCTGCCATTGAATAAAATCAAGCCAACTCCTATGAGTTCTGAGATTAAAAAAATCTCCAAATCAAAAGGAAGCGAAGGGTTGGCTATAGACCTTGTGTCATTTGACAATAAATTCAAAAAAATCTTTGAATATGTTTTTTCTGATACTATTGTAGTGGATAATATAGATGTTGCACGCCGTCTTGGTATTGGAAATGCAAAATATGTCACTTTAGACGGTGATTTAGCGGAAAAAAGAGGGGCAATGCACGGAGGCTTTAGATTAAAAAGAAAGCACAGCATGGGCTTCAAAGAACAGGATATTGTTAAGGAAGTTGAAAAATATGAGCAGGAGATTAAAGAATTAAAAAATACCATAGATGTCTTGGAAAAAACACGAATAGAAAACGAGGAACTGATAGCAGGATTAAGGACAAAAAAAGCAGGCCTTGAAGGAGAGGCAATAAAAATGGAAAAATCACTGCATCTTGAGGCAACTGATTTAGAGGCTTCAAAAGAGAAAAAAACTAATCTGCAAAAACAGGAAAAAGAGGCTGTTGAGAAAATAAAACTTGTCCAGGAAAAGGTAAACATATTGAATAAAGAGCTGGCAACAATAAAAACAGAAAAGCAGAGACTAAGAATGAGCATATCCCAATTAAGCAATCCTACACTAATTGCAGAGCTGAACGCATTCGAGGAAAAGCTAAAAGAACTCGATGAAGATCTTATAAGGGTTGATTCTGAAATAAATATCAGGGACACACAGGCAGAGGATATCTATAAAAAAGAGCTTGAAAAAACAGGGAAAATAATTAAACAGATTGAGAAAGAAGATGAAGAATTCAATAAGGAATTAAAAAGTTTGGCACAAGCTGTAAAAGTGAAAAACGACGAGTTAAAGAAAAAGGAAGAGGCTGCCCAGGAGTTCAATGCAAAATTTAGGGGCCTTTTCCATAAACAATCTGAAATTGACAAGGACATACAAAAAAACCAGGCTACAATGAACAACAGGCAGGATGACAGCAGGCGCGTTGAGGTCAAGGCAAATACATTATCGTTAAAGCTGGCAGAAATAGTGTCTATTCTTTCCGGATTAAACCTGGATTTTCAGCAGTATGAAGGCATTAAATTGGATTTAAACAAAAACGAAGACCAGCTTAAATATGAAATAAAGAAATTTGAGAATATGAGAGAGCAGATAGGCTCTGTGAATATGAGGGCTCTGGAAATCTATGAAGAAGTTGAAAAGCAGTACAATGAGCTTGTTGAAAAGAAAGATATGCTGGGCAAAGAAAAAGAAGATGTGCTTAAGATGATGAATGAAATAGAAGGCAAGAAAAAGGATTTATTTATGAAAGTATTTGATGTTGTTAATGAAACCTTCAAGAAATTCTTTTCAATGCTTACAACAAAAGGGGAAGCAAATTTAATTATTGAAAATGAAGAAAACCCTTTTGAGGCCGGAGTAAGGATCAATGTCAAGATAACCGGAAGCAAGTTTTTAGACATAAGAAGCTTATCCGGAGGAGAAAAAACATTGACAGCTTTAGCCTTTATTTTTTCTATCCAGGAGCATGAGCCAGCTTCATTCTATGTTTTGGATGAGGTGGATGCTGCCCTTGACAAACATAACTCTGAGAAATTTGCAAAATTAATAAGGCAATATTCTGAAAATGCCCAATATCTGATAATGAGCCATAATGATTCAGTAATATCAGAAGCAGATAGCCTTTATGGAATTTCTATGAATGAGCATGGAATTTCTCAGGTGGTCAGTTTGAAGGTCTAATATTCATATTTCCCATAATAATTTTTCTTTAACAATCTTAGGAAGCCGGCTAAAAACATTAGTTTTGTCTGTTTAAATCTTCCAAGCCTGTAAGCCATTCTGATTGACAGCTCAACATGAACCGGTAAAATGTCGTTTTTTGTTTCTTTAGGCAGGTTATTTGAAAAAGCCAGATCAATTAGCCATGGGATTTTTTCGTCAAAGCATCCGACCTTGAAAAAAAATTCCCTTTTTATAAAAAAACAAAAACTCGGAATAAACGGGCTTATTCTTTTAATAGAAAAATAATAAAGGTTAGAAAGCATATGGGTTATTTCATCAATTATTTTTGCATTTCTTGGCTTTATGTAGCAGGAGGCAACATCCAAATTTTTTCCCCTGAATACAGTAAGATTTTTTTTGAGAAATCCTTTAGGCAGGGATGCGTCTGCATCAAGAATCAGCAATATATTATTTTCTGCAACTTTAGCTGCATTGTTTATTCCTATTGATTGCAGGCCCCCTTTAATGATTCTGCAGCTGAATTTCTTTGCAATTTGCCTTGTATTATCCTTGGAGTTGTTATCAGCAACTATAATCTCATAATCCTTAAAATCCTGATCCTTTATACTTTCCAATAATGTTGGCAAATACTTCTCTTCATTATAAGTTGGAATGATGATACTCAGCATATTCTTTAGAAAAAAACGATTGTTTATAAAATTAATTAAAATGCGTCGGTGTTATAAGCAAACCACTGGACATTGCTCATATTGCACTGGACATTCACGCGTGAGGTTTATAAATAAGTTACTCTACTAATTCTCCAAAAAGAGAACATGCAAAACTACCAAATCATACTTCTCGGTCAAAACGACACGAAAAGCAATTATGCAGTTTCGCTTAACATTCTCTTTTCTTATGCTCCAAAGTTTTAGAGAAAATAAAAAACTTTAGAGGTGATTTAGATGGTCATGTTAAATAAAAAAGAAATTGAAAAAATTATCGAATTTACCAAAGAAGGTGTATCTCTAAATAAAATAGCAAAAATATTAAGAAAAAGCAAGACAACAGTTTACTATCATTTTAGAAAAATTAAGGGAAAAACTTATTATCCAATAAATTTAAATTTGAAAGACGAAGAATTAATAGGAGAATTCATAGGACTGTTTGCTGGAGATGGTTGCCAATATAAAACTAAGAGCTATGTTTACCGTACATACCTTTTCTTTAATACTGCCGAAAGAATTTATGTTATGGAATTGAAGAAAGTATTATATAAATTATTTAATAAGCAACTTTCACAAATTAATGTAAAAAATGTAATTGCTTTGGTATATTATTCAAAAAATGTTTATGATTTTGTTCGTAGTTACCTTAAATGGGATATTCATAAAAGAAAAAGTCATTCTGTACGACTAAAAAATTGTAGTGATAGTAAAAAATTTAAGATTGGTTTTTTGCGAGGGTGCATTGATAGTGATGGCTATCTTTCTGACAAAAAAATTAATTTTGCCACAACATCGAGGAAATTAGCAGAAAATATTAAAAATTTTTTATCGGATTTGAATGTTAATTACCATTATCATGTATACAAAGAAAAAAGATCAAATAGAGTAGATATTCACCATATAAATATCAATATGAAAGAACGAGAACGCTTTATGAAAATTATATCACCTAGAGAAATTAAAAATTTAAATGCGTCGGCGGGGATTCGAAATTCGGAAACCAAATGGAAATTTGGCTTTCCCCGATAGGCGGCTTGGAAGGCCACAGTCATAGCCATTAGACCACCGACGCAATAAAAGAATAAAAGTACTATTACATTTATAAATTTAGTTATTTTATAGACTGTTAAATAAACGAGGGTATAACTCTCATTCTTATTGTCCAAAAAACCTTGATTTAAGAGGAGGGTTTATAAATAAAAATCCATTACTGAGGCGTAAACAACCCCCAATCAGAGATTGGGGGCATTTCGTCTTTAGGAGGCAAAGCTGCTTAGCATAGTCTGATCCTTGCCAATGCCCTTTTCTCCGTACTTCTGCTTTTTGATGTAGTTTATTGTGTTCTCAAAGTTTCTGGGACTTCCTATGTAATAGCTTGGATTCCACAAGCCGCTGTCCCAGAACTTTCCGCCTTCATGCTTCTGCCTTTTCAGCTCTGAGAAATGTTCAAAGAATTTCTTTGCTGTAGGTCCTCGAAGCAGTTTTGCAACCTCTTCACGCTTATACATGCCAATATCTGCCATAAAATGCACATGGTTGCTGTCAAACACCATAACGCCAAGAGGTATTTCAGCTTCATAAGCTGCTTCAAAAAGAAGTGTTCTCATGCCTTCTCTGTAAAGTTCATCGTCAAAGATGTTATGGCAGTATTTTATCTTAAACTCGCAGTGCATCCAAGCTCCTCCTACTGCAGAACTGTATCTAGTTGGGTTTTCTTTTCTCATTCTTAACACCTCATAGAAAGTTTTTTATTGTTGCTCTGCACAGCTAACGCTATGCAGAAATACTATGGGTAGTGCGTAATTCAACGCCTACCTTTTCTTTCTTTATTTTTGTCGAAGAAATAGTTTTTGCTTTGCTTTACCCACTAGTCATAGACTAGTGGAACTGACGATTAGAAGTTTAGGAAGATTTATTTCTACTGTTGGATGTATCGAAATTGTGATAAAGAACTTGAAATGACCTATATTAATATGATGTTCAAAATTATCCATTTGAAATCTCTCACAGAATTATCATTTATATTTCTTTCTACTTTAAAGGTATAAATATAAAAAAATTAATTAATATCTTGCGACTTAATCCATTAAACAATTATCTGTTTTTTTATTTCTTACTATATACCCCACCCTCTTCCTAGGACTTTATGGACAGAATAAGGGATTTATGGACAAGATGGGTAGGTTAGTGTGCAAAGTCGATTTTACTTTCGGAAATACTGAAAACACCGAAATCCTTAAATATAATTAATACTCATGGTCTAATATAGGGGGTGAATTTATGGACTTTGAAAGTCCTGTTTATAAGAATCTAATTTCTCATATTGATATTGATAGAGGCATTAATTCAATCCGATATGTAAATTTCAGGGATATAAGCAGTGAAATTGAATTTAAGGAATTTCTTAACGATATAAATTCAAATAATGACACTATTGAACTAAATCTGATAAACAATAAAGCATACAAAGAAGCAGTTATAATGTCATTAAACAAGAACATAAGGGAAAATGAAATTCTATTAACAATGATAAGAGATGAGCAGAAAACATTTGGCGGCAGCAAGCTGTTTTATCTGAATACTGCATTAGACAAGCTTCTTGTCATTTCGGTGCCTAGAAGCTTAGAAGGCAAACTTAACATGGTAATAAATAGATTAAATAAGGTGAATGAGAAAATAAGCAGGCTTAATTCCAGAATAAAAAAAGAAAATTTAGAAACTTATATGAAAAGGCAAAACCTTAAAGACAAAAAGGATATTGTAGCAAATATGATAAATGAGAAGCTGAAGGTTTAAGCAATATTTTCTTTCATTCTTTTGATAAACTCCTTAAAATCAGTTTCTTTTACATTTGCTCCGCATGCAAACTCATGGCCACCGCCATAGCCTTCTAAACCCGATAATGATTTTTCCAAAATTGGTGGAATTAAAGTATTTTTGCTCCTTATGCTCATCCTTACATCTTCATTCTTTTTTCTTCCTACAATCACTATTTTTTTTGGATATTTATCTAATAGCTCATTTGCCAAGTCACCGGTAAAACTCATCTTATCTTCTGAATAAGTGTAAATAAGAAATTTATCTTTAGATGCTTGAGCCAGTGCATCCTTAAGAAGCCCATCATACAGGTTTTTTATTTTTTCGTATCTTTGGAATATAAATCTGCCTCTTGAAGTTTCCTGGTTAAGGATCTCATAAGGGCTCTTTATCCTGGTCAGAATTTTCATGTTCTTCACTACATCACTTGTTTGTCCCTTGAGGCAGAAAGAAAAAATCTTGATTAAAATTCCAACTTTGCTCTTAAAATACAAATCTCCAACAGTTTTTTGATTGTCTGTCAAATCAGGATATTTTTTTTTGAATTCGTCAAAAAAATCAGGCATGTAATAATCAGCAATGCAGCCAACCATTGCAATCCACAAATCCTGTTTAACAGCTTTATAGCACAGGTATGTTGTAGGTATATTTGCGTTTTTTTTATTTATTCTGGGGTTGAAGTATTTTACATTGTGCCTATCATAAGGCCCGTGATGGTCTATCCATATTACAGGAACCTTGCTTGCGTCTATAAACTCCTGGTCAAGGTTTGCAACATCCAGAACAAAGACTTTGTCAGCATCATACTGCTCTATCTTTGGTGCAGACCTAACATCCAGTTTTGGGTGTGTTTTTACAACAAAGCCATGTCCTTCTTTTATATATCTGTATAATAAAAGAAATGCGCAAAGCCCATCGGGATCATCATCATAGAAGAATAATGGGTTTTGGGAATTATCCAGCTCTTCTTTAATTTGTTGATATTGTTTTTGTGTTAGCATTTTATATTGTATTTTTAGGTTATATTTAAAGGTGGTGTTGAGAATTTTTGAATTCATATGAAGAACCTTACAAAAAGAGTATAATTTTAAATATAGCAATTAATCCAATATAGTATAATTATCCAAAATGGATTCAATCGATGATGTTGTGGATTCAGAAGAAATACCATTTAGTGGCTTATCATTAGATCAATTTCTTTTTTTAATGGAGAAAATGAAAGATTCTCCATACTCCAACGATACGTTTAGAGAATTACATGGAATCTGTATGAATATATTAGAAAGTGGCGGAATACCATCAAAAAATCTACATAATAAAATTGGGACTGAATATACCTTTAAATCAACAGAAGCAAATATAGAAATTAATTTAAGATACTCGAAATGGTTTCTGAATGATGAATTAGAGATAAGATACAAAGAATCCAATATGCCAGATTTGGACGAATCTGTTAGTTATTTAAACTTAATAAGAAAAAGACCCGCAATTTCAATGCCTTCTTCAGATCAAGATTATTTAAATGTTGCCCAAAGAACAAAAAGAAAAACAGGAAATATATTTTCTGGATTGTTCCAATATAATCCAATAGGAGTAAACATAAATAATCCAATAGGAGTAATCATGAATTTTTGGTGGACATATGATTACAGAACGCTAGCTATCGATGAAGAGGAGAGGAAAGAATATCTTACTATAGTAGACCAATTCCGAGATGATCCAACCTTTCTGGAATACTTCACAAGGTTATTTAAAGCATCTGTAGATATAGTTTCTGAAAAAGGCAAATCTGAGCCAGGAAAAGGAATTTTAGATACTATTCTTAGCAATATTTTTGGAAGATTTTCTATTCCTGATAAAGAATATAGGCATATTTTTGGAAAATCTGAAGTGGGAATCAAATTCCGTAATGGGTTCATTTCCGATCAGAATGTCGAAATAGATTTAAAGCGAGAAGATGGAAGCTATTCATACATATAGTTACATATAGATGGATTAACAAAAATGCGTTCATTCTCTCTGTTTGAAAGAGACCCACTAGGTAGACAACTTAACTATGATCGGGTTCATTTAGGATGATGATTGTTCTAAATTAAAAACCTTTAAATTAATCAATTTCTTTACATAAATTATGCACCTTCCAAAATCATCTGCAAAACATCCTTTGTTTAACTGCGGTAATTTTAACTGTCCTGTCTGCGCAAAGGCCTATTCCCAGATTAAGGTTAAAAAAAGGATTGTAAAAGAAAACTTTACAACAGAAGGTGTTGCTCCGTTTGTCGGAAGATATGGTTATCCATCAATAAACATTGGAATTCTTGCACCACCAGAAGAAAAAGAGGATTCGTGGCTCTATGATGCTCCTAAGTATTGGGCTGTCAATAATTTTCAGATACCAAAAATAATTGATTTTAGGTCTTCATTAATAAATTCCAGGCATCAAATTAATATCAAAGAAAAAAATAAATTTCTAGAGTTGAATCAGGAAGTAAGCATGTCGTCCAAGCCAGTAGATGTTGATATCAATCTCAAAGAAAAGCCCCATTTCAGGATCAGTTATGATAACTATATGGCTCCTACCGGGCCTTATGCAGAATTAAAAAAAGCAAAGCTAACTGAAAATCCTAAAATACATACAAAAGTCCAGAAAGTCCATTATGACAGTGATTTAAAGGCAAATGATGCTTTGGTTTATTTGTATGAAAACAAATTTGATGAAAACTTTTTATCCGGAATTTTAAGTGTTGGCAATGTCGGTATTGGAAAGAACAGAAAATTAGTTCCGACAAGATGGAGTATAACTGCAACCGATGATACATTAGGCAAACATTTAACTAAAGAAATAAAAAAATTTAATGAATTAAATAACTATTCTGCTTTTTTTAATAGTTATTTGGGAAATTATTATTTGATTCTATGTTTTCCAGAAGTCTGGAGCTATGAATTGTTTGAAATGCATGTTTCTAATCCTGAAAATTTTATGACAGATTATGAGCCTTATGAGGGAAGGAAATATTATGCAGAAGAAACTGCCGGTGGCTATTATACTGTAAGGCTTGCTGCATTGGAGAAATTAAATGAGATTAAAAGACAGGGAAGTGTTTTGGCTTTAAGGTTTGTTAGCGGCGATTATACTTTGCCTTTAGGTGTATGGGTTACAAGAGAGGCAGCAAGAAAATCAATGCAATCAAAACACATTGAATTCTCATCTAAAGAATTGATGATGGATTATGCAAAGAAATTGGTTAAGAAAAAATTTAATTTTGATTTAGGACCAATATTAAAAAACAGCACCATTTT
>CAZTBE010000025.1:0-16099 GCA_964611745.1 uncultured Methanosarcinales archaeon
TGCAGTTATGGAAGCTTTTAACAAGCTGGATAATAAGCCAGATGTGCTTATTGTGAAAGGTAATGGCATACTGCATCCGAGAAGAATAGGCATGGCCAGCCATGTTGGCATTTTACTGGATATGGCTACAATAGGTTTCACAAAAAATCTAATGCTGGGTGAGGTGAGGGAAAAGACAATTTATGTGGAGAAAGAGGCAAGAGGCTATGAATTAATAACAAGGGAGCATGCAAGACCAGTGTATATCAGCCCAGGTAATAAAGTTTCTTTGAAAACAAGCTTGGAGGTAATAAAAAACTGCTTAAGGTATCCCAATAAGCTGCCAATACCACTGCATTTAGCCCATAAATGTGGGAATAATATCAAGAAAAATAGATAATATCATGTCCCGTATAATTGGTATCCAATTGCATATTTTGCATCCTCTGCGCTAACAGAATCTTTCTGGGACACAGTCGGAGCATTCGTATCCAGGTCCTCTGGACTTCCTGTTACCTTATTCCACTGGCCTGATGTAAGGGTCATTATATATTCTCCTACTTTTATGATCTTCTGAATAGTAAGTTTCACGAATCCATCCACTTTTTTGCTGGATCTTTCGATTGCCTCATACGCCTTTTTTCCGTAGTTGACAAAAGAAGCATATAGACTCTTAACAGATTTTGTAAAAGTTGATGTGCTTTTAGAAATGTAGTCTTTATTCAAATCTGGGGAACCACTAAATAGTTCAGATTCAATGGTTTTTGAATCAGCTTCCTGCTTGCTGTTAGAAATTAGTAAGTTTTCGATACTGCCTTTAGTTCTTGTTAAAACAGATTCTTTCTTTGATCCTTTTACTGCCTTAGGATTTGAAAGGTAAAGCTCTGTAGAAGAAAGCATAGATGAAAATAGAAGTGAATTTATAATACCCCTTTTAAAATCACCTTTTTGTGTTATCATTGGTTTAATATATTTATATTTTATATAAACTCTATATAAACCGTTAAGAAGCATCTATGGGATAGGTTATATATAAACTTTTCGTTTTTGATATTACACTATCATACCTTTTGATATTATTGTATCATACCTTTTAGAAGCCGTATATAGTCCATTAGATGCCTTGTTATTAGGAAGTTCTCCTTTACATGCTCTACTCCAAATTTACCCATCTCTTCCCTAAGCTTTGGGTCTTTTAAGAGCTTAATAGTGCGGTCAGCACATTCTTTGATATCATTTACTAAGTAACCGTTCTTGCCATCTATTACTTGTAAGGGAATGCCGCCTACGTTTCCTGCTACAACTGGTGTTCCTTTCCATAAGGCTTCTGTTACTGTCAGGCCAAAGCCTTCTTTCAATGACTTTTGTATTACCACATTGGAAGCACGCTGTAAGCAGTTAACCAGAAAATCATCTGCAAAATTGATTATGATTATGTCTTTGTCATCCTTTAACTTTTCCATCATTTTATTGTAGATTACATCGCCTTCCGGGTCATCAGTTGCCATCGAACCTAGCAAAACTAACTTGCAGTTTACCTGCTTTTTTATAATCTCAAAGGCTTTTACAACACCCAAAGGATCCTTCCATTTATCAAATCTTGAAACTTGGCTTATTATTGGCTTGTCTAAGTCAACTCCGAATTTTGAAAGGTATTTTTTGATTGTTGCATCAGGTATAGGCCTATTTTTTGTAGTTAGTGGGTCTATTGATGGGTGTATAATATGGTATGGCTTTTGCAAGTCTGGTTGTTTGTATTGCTCCATGGAGACTATGGCAGCATCATATTTTTCAATAAATTGTTTTAGGTAATCCCAAAGCACTTTGTTTGGATTGCTTAAATCAATATGGCCGCGCCAAATCCACGGCTGTTTTTTTTCATAGAAATTTATTAACGGCAATGGCTGTGGATCATGGATTATGATGCAGTCAGCAAAGTCAATATGCATAATAATAGAATTTATCTCGTTGCATTCCATGTATATTCTTTTTTTATTTTCACTCAATACAATGTTTTCTCCCTGTAAGGAATTGTGAAATTTTTTTGTGACATTAAAGAAATCAGGATGTCCTTTCAGCAGCCGCCAGCCTGTTCTTATTCCAACATCATTCATCAACAAAGTTAGGCTGTTTAAAATTTCTGCAACGCCGCCGCCATAATAAGTTGAGTTTATGTGCTCTACATGCTTCTTATCCAATGGTGTGGCTTCTCCATAGATATTCTGGATTAATTCTTCCCCGACAATGTCTTTGTAATCCTTTAGAGATAAAGTCATAAATTTCGGTTTTGAGAAAATGTTTTAAAAACTTTATGTTTTTCAATGCTTTAAGGTGTATATTCAATCTTCTTCCTTCTTACAATGAACTTAATATTAATAAAATTCAACAAAAACAATACAACTAAAATAATTAAATAATAATAAATCATTGAATAATTAAATGTTAAGGTGTATAAATAAAATCAATGAAAATAAAAGTAATGGGAAAATTAAATTACTGTTTTAAACTCCATAAAAACCTTTAAATAGATGCATAATTTGCTTTTTTTAATGAGAAGAACGCGTGAGAGCGGCCAGAAATTAAAAAAATTCATGATTTACTTAATGGGCGTTATAATGATTGGAAGCGTTTTTGGTGTGGTTTTCTTCGGGTTTGGCACTAGCGGTTCGGGTAGTATAGAATATAATGATTTTGAATTTGTAGATAGGAGGAATTTCTGGTCGACAACTGTGAATGACAGAGAGGCAATGTTTACTTATCTTCCAAGCGATGTTAAAATTGTATTAATTGATGATGATGTGATTAATAGATTAAAAGATAAAGTTCAAATTGACACAACATATGATTTTAATGATACGTTTGCAGAACCTATAGCACTGGCCCAATACCAGATAGGCATAACCCTGAATAATTTCAATGTGTTTGTAAGAAAAGGTTTTACATCTGAACAGCAAGATTTTCCTGTAATAACTTGCGGTCGATCTACAAATTTTGTGCCTGTAATATATTTTAAAAGCTCCAATGAAACAAGAGTTTATTTGGATGATGACTGCATAATGGCAGAAGCATTAAATCAGGATGATATTGTAAGGATTAAAGACAGGCTGGTGTATGGGATACTAGGCATAATCTAAAGATTAATAATATCCTCCCCATTAGTGTTATACAACAGAGCACGCGTCAGACTCCTTTCAGTCGTCTGGGGCGAGCCCACCCCTACACTTATGGAATTAGTGCACAACTAAATCTATCTAAGATGAAACACCTAAAACTAAAACAACTTGAGAAAAGCCTGGAAGATGGAATCATAAATATGGAAGAGTATAAGAAAAAGAAAAAAGAGATAGAGGCTATGCCTGAAGAGAAAGTTAAAGAAGAAAAAGATGAAAAGGTTGAGGATGTTAAATTAAAGTCTGATAAGACGCTTATAATTGGAGTTGTTATGATTATGTTGGTGTTTGCTGTCATACTTGGAGCAAAGTACTTTAACCAAGAAGAGATGCCAAAGACAATAGATGAACTGCATGAACTAAATTTAAAAGGAAAATTAAAAGATGAACAAGGGTATCTTTACAATGATGTTTATTCTTTTGTTAAAGTAGAAGATGTGTGGTATGCACAGTTAATGTCTCCATCAGGAAAAACCTTTTACAATTTTAATTTCCGTTATTCTCCAAGAGATTTGGAGAACATTAAAATAAAAGGAAAGCTTGATGTAGAAAAATTTAACGATGCTAGTCAATATTATGTGACATTTAACCCTTTAGGAAAAGAGTTTACTCATATTAGATTAGGAAGATTGGACTATGATATGATGATGATACAAGTTTTTGATAAAACACCTATTTCGGCTTGTGATAGAAATGTGTCCAATGCTACTGCAGCTTGTTTGGATATTCCCATAATAACGTGTGAGAATACTGATGATATTGTTGTCTACTTTAAAGAATCTAATGAATTAGGCGTTGAATACAGAAATAATTGTATCATAATCAGCGGCTCTGGCTTGGATATTGTAAAAGGCGTAGACAGAGTTCTTTATAATTTATATGGGGTAATGGAGCAATAATTATTTTATCTCATAAGCCAATGCGACTCTAGCTGTTACCTCTACTTTCTGTGGTGATATTTCTGTTGATACTTTGGCTTCTGCTACTGCGGCTTCTGCCATTGGGGCATAATCAAATCTGACTAAGTTAAAGTTTGATTCCTGAACAGAGATTATTTTTCCAAGATTTATTTTCAGGCTTTTTGCTAATGAGGTTGCTTTGTCTTCTGCAAGCTGTGCAGCTTTAACTAAAGCTTGTCCTGAAACTTCTTTTTCTGTTTCTTTTGTCAAGCCAAAACTTACCCTGTCAACGCCATTAGCTCCTGCATCTACAGCAGTGTCTATTAGTTTTCCTGCGTCATCAACATCCTTTGTGGTTACTCTTATGACGTTTGTCAATGTATAGCCTTGCAAGGTGCTTTCTCCAGTATTTCTGTTGTATTTGTATTTTGGGCTAAGGTAAAAGGTTGTGGTTTCCATGTCATTGTCTTTAATGCCTTGTTTTTTCATGGCTTTTCTTACACTATCTGACAATCTGGAGTTTTCGTCTTTTGCATCTTGAGCAGATTCGCTAAAGGTCTCTATCTTTACATATATTTCTGCTTTGTCAGGCTCTACTTCAACACTTGCATCTCCAGAAACAGATACTGCATTTTGTTGTTGTGCAGCGGTGTTTATGATTTTTGTCTGGCCTTGATTTAAGACAAGAATTACTGCTATTAATAAAATGCCTGCAATAAAGACAATTGGTAGAGTATTGTTATTTTTTTCCATTGAGGATCATTTCAATAAGCATAATAGATTAAGTTTAAATATTTTGTTAAACTGATGATAATAAAAGATTTTTTCTAATACGAAGTTGGTGCGAAACTCTAATTCGTGCTTGTGCGAGGCCTTAGCATGCCCCTCAACTTCGCTTCGCTCAGGTCGAACAACACAATCCTGCGGAGCTTTCTGATTTGGCAATTTACGCACAAGCACCGACTTTCGCACCAACCTTTTCTAATACAATAAATATTTAAACAAAAACAAACCAACTTATTTTATGCCACTAATTACTTTAGGAGAGATGGTTGATATAATAGTCATGACAATTGCAATAGGCTATATCTTCTCCAAATTTGTTAAAAGAGCTCCTCAAGAAGGCTATGATCCTTTGACTTATTACAAAAAAAATGCATTATTGGAGGATATAAAATACGGGGCAATGATAGCTGCTCCTGCTGTTGTGCTGCATGAACTGGCTCATAAATTTACGGCAATGAGTTTTGGCGCTTCTGCAACATTGCATGCACCCTCCTTGTTTGGAATTCCATATGGTATGTATCTTTTGGTCATAGTGCTTATACACCTTAATTTTCCGATTTTTTTCTTTGTAGGAGGTTATGTTAGCCATACGGCATTACCAGCAATGGCATCGTCAATGGTTGCGTTTGCAGGACCGTTAGTCAATTTAATTTTATGGTTAGGTGGAATGTCTCTGATAAAATATAATCTTGTAAACAGGAAGTACTATACAACAATAGGATTAATGGCAAAACTAAATATGTTTTTCTTTGCCTTCAATATGATTCCCATACCTGGTTTTGATGGGAGCAAAGTGTTTAGTGGGTTGATAAGGGCGTTTTTGTAGGTAATTCTATTATATATTTTCCATACATGGAAATTTTCAGTTTCGAAAATTATTTATTTTCGATATTGAAAACAATTCCCGCCTATTTGAAAATACGTTCAACTATTTGAAAATACGTTCAACTATTTGAAAAATACGTTCAAAAAACCACAAATTATTTATATGAATACGACTTTTTTTAATAATGCAACTAAGAAATTTTAATTCTAAGCAAATTAGGGGTTGGTATCGATGACTAAGTTTATTGTAATAGCTGGGGGTGTAATGTCCGGGGTAGGCAAGGGCGTTACTACGGCATCGCTGGCAAGAATTCTATCAGAATATGGATACAAAGTCACTGCAATAAAAATAGACCCATATATTAATTATGATGCAGGAACGTTAAGGCCTACAGAGCATGGAGAAGTCTGGGTTACGGATGATGGAGGGGAAATAGACCAGGATTTAGGAACTTATGAGAGGTTTCTTGATGTTGATATACCTAAACAAAATAATATAACAACAGGACAGGTTTACAAAACAATAATTGACAAGGAAAGGAAAGGCAAATTTTTAGGGGAAACAGTACAATTTATACCTCATGTTCCTGATGAGATAAAGAGAAGGATAAAGAAAGCTGGAAAAGACTATGATATTGCTATTGTGGAGATAGGCGGGACAATAGGAGATTATGAAAACATACCTTTCCTGTTTGCAATGAAGAGTATGGAAAGGGACATTGGAAAAGATAATGTTGCTTATGTTTTGATCACTTATTTACCGATTCCATCTCATATAGAGGAGATGAAAACTAAACCCACACAACAAGCAATTAGGCTGTTGGGAGAGACTGGAATTTTTCCGGATTTTATTATCTGCAGGGCAAAAAGAGCTTTGGATAAGATAAGGAAGAAAAAAATAGAGATTTATGCAAATATTCCATCTACGCATGTAATTTCTGAACCGGATATTGATACTGTTTATTCTATTCCGTTGGATTTGGAGAAAGAACAATTTGGCCTGAAGATGCTAAATGAATTAAAGCTAAAGCCAAAAAAAGTTCCAAACTTTAATGAATGGAAAAAGCTTGTTGATAGGATACAAAATCCTAAAAAAAATATTAAGGTTGCTATTGTTGGCAAGTATATAGATATTGGTGATTACAATCTGGCTGATAGTTATGTAAGCATTAACCAAAGTTTATTGCATGCTGGAGCAGCGCTAGATATTGGAGTAGATATTAACTGGGTGGATGCGAAGATATTTGAAAATTCTAAAGATAAGGCTAATGCGCTAAAGAACTTTGATGGGATTATAGTTCCTGGCGGTTTTGGAAGTTCTGGTGTGGAAGGTAAAATAAAAGCTATTAATTTTGCAAGATTGGATAATAAACCTTTTCTTGGATTGTGTTACGGGTTGCAACTAGCTATTATTGAGTATGCAAGGAATGTCTGCGGTATGAGAAATGCGAATACAACTGAGGTAAGTAAAACAAAATTTCCAGTTATTGATATATTGCCAACACAAAAGGAGCTAATGGAAAAAAGCGATTATGGCGGTACTATGAGATTAGGTGCTTATGCTGCTGTTTTGAAAGAAAAAAGCAAAGTCTTGGAGCTGTATAAAGATATAGGTAGATTAAAAGAAGATATGAAAAGAATTGATGATATTAAGAAGGATAAAGGCCAAGGTTTTAGATTGGGTATTTTGAATAAAAACAAGAATATTGTTTTGGAAAGACATAGGCACAGGTATGAGGTAAATCCAAAGTTTGTTTTAGAACTGGAAAAGAAAGGTTTGGTTTTCTCAGGCTATCATTTAAGGGAAGATAATACAAAGCTGATGGAGTATATTGAGTTGCCAAAGTTAAAATATTTTATTAGCACTCAAAGTCATCCAGAATTCAAAAGCAGGTTAGGAAATCCCAGTCCATTGTTTTATGGGTTTGTTAAGGCTTGTTCAAAGTAGCAATAATTCAATATTTTATTTTTCAATAATCTTTAAAAAACAATAATTTTATAAAAACACTATTTTTCTCTTTAACTTGTTATGGAAGAGAATAAACCAGAAGAGCAACAACCTTCAAATTCTGCTGAAAATCAGGAAAGTGCGACAGAAAGCGATACAACAGTAGAAAGCAACACTTCTGAGGAAGATAAAACAGAACTTACTAAAGCTAAATTTAAACTGCCAAAAATTAAATTGAGTTTCTCGGGTATTAAAAATATTTATGAAGGCCAATACAAAAAACTGCTGGTATTTCCCATTGCACTTCTTTTGATAGCGATAATATTGATTGGATTGAAAGTAGCTGCAACCGGGGATTTTATCAACAGGGATGTTAGCTTAAAGGGCGGTGTTACTGTTACAATTCCGACAACGCAGCAGGTAGATATATCGCAATTAAAAGATACACTTTCTTCAATATTCCTTGAAAATGATATATCCACAAAATCACTAAGCCAGTTTGGAACTCAGGTAGGGGTTATTGTAGAGGCTGATATTGGGGAAGAACGTCGGGAAGAACAGATAGACACCTTAATAGAAGAGACAGGCAATGCATTGAATCTTGAGTTGGCAACTAAGGATTACTCTATTGAGATTGTAGGGTCAAGTTTGGGTGCTTCTTTTTTTAGAGAGATAATTACAGCATTGCTGATTGCGTTCGTATTGATGGCAATAGTTGTTTTCCTTTACTTCAGAACAATAATACCCTCAGCAGCAGTTGTTTTAGCTGTATTTTCTGATATTTTAGTAACGCTGGCAGTAGTAAACCTGTTGGGCCTGAAAATAAGCACTGCAGGAATTGCAGCTTTCCTAATGTTGATAGGTTATTCTGTTGACACTAATATTTTGCTCTCTACCAGGGTCCTGAAAAGGAAGGAAGGGACAGAGATGGAAAGGTTTTACGGCGCTTTTAAAACAGGAATTATGATGTCAGCCACAACATTGATTGCTGTAACTGTTGCATTGACATTTACGCAGTCAGAAGTGATAAAGCAGATTATGACTATTTTGCTGATTGGATTAATAGTTGACTTAATCAACACCTGGATCCAGAATGTAGGAATTTTAAGATTATATTTGGAAAGAAAAGCTAAGAAAGCGGTACAATGAAAAAATTAAATTTTTTCAAGCATAAAAAATATTTCATATTTTTTATACAATGAACTATAAAGTAAAAAAGATATTTACAAATGTAAGAGTGATAATTTTATTGGTTTTTCTAGTTTTAGCAATTGTTGCAATTAATCCAAGACTTGGTGCAGAGGGAATTGTAATAAGGAATGTAATGACAAACAGCTCTGCTACAGAAGCAGGGATACAACAGCCACCACCAACTGTAAAGCCAGTAAACAGGGAAAGGATTTTAGCGATAGATAACCGGCCAATCAATAATGTAGAGGATTATTATAATTATGTCAATACTTTTGAGCCAAATAAGTCAATACAGATAAAGACAAACAAAGGCCTGTACAGGCTAACAACAAGGGAAGATGTAGAGATAATTGAATTAAATGAAACCGTTAAGAAAACAATACATGAAACTATAACAGTCAATGAAACTATAAATGGGACTGTAGTCGAGGTAAATAAAACAATAAGCAAAACAATAGAGGTCCCTAAAACAAAAAAGATAATCAAAGGCACAGAAGATATTGGAATGAGGGTCTTTGATGCTCCTCAAACAAACATAAAGAAAGGCCTTGACCTGCAGGGAGGGACAAGAGTTTTACTGCAGCCTGAGGAAGTATTGCAGCCAGATGACCTGCAAAGCCTGATTGATACTATGGGGGAAAGGCTTAATGTTTATGGTTTAAGTGATTTAGTAATAAGGGATGCAAGCGACCTGACCGGAAACCAGTATATTTTAGTTGAAATTGCAGGAGCTAATGAGGAAGAGATTGGAAATTTATTGGCAAAGCAGGGCAAATTTGAGGCAAAGATAGCAAATGAAACTGTTTTTATCGGAGGCAAAGATATTGTCTTTGTCTGCAGGTCAGCTGATTGCGCAGGAATAGACCCCAATGTTGGGTGCTATTCATCTCAAGGCCAAGAAGTTTGTGGATTCAGGTTTTCAATTTCGTTGTCACTAGAAGCAGCCCAAAAACATGCTGATGTGACAAACAAGCTGGATTTAGTAGCTGATGGAAGATATTTATCAGAGCCTTTAGAGCTTTATCTTGATGATACAAAAGTAGACGAGCTTAATATCGGGGCAAGCCTGAAAGGAAGTGCAACAACAGATATAGTAATATCAGGATCTGGTGCAGGCTCTACACAGCAGGAAGCAGTCCTTGTTTCTATGAATAACATGAAAAGGCTGCAAACAGTTTTGATTACAGGAAGCCTGCCTGTTAAATTGAAGATAGTAAAAATAGATGCGATAAGCCCGCTGCTTGGAGAAGAATTTTTAAGAAATGCAATGTTTGTTGGTTTGCTGGTATTAATTTCTGTTGGGATTGTTTTATTTATAAGATACAGGAAGTTACAAGTTGCGGTGCCTGCATTTTTAATCTCTATATCAGAGGTTATACTTTTATTGGGGGTTGCTGCCTTAATAGGGTGGAATATTGACCTGGCTGCTGTAGCAGGCATTATAATTGCAGTTGGTATCGGTGTAGACCATCAGATTGTAATAGCGGATGAGACTTTAAGAGGCCATCAGGCGATATATGACTGGAAGAAAAGAATAAAGAATGCATTTTTCATTATAATGGCGTCTTACTTCACTGTTCTTGTGGCAGTAATACCATTAATATTTGCCGGAGCAGGATTACTTAAGGGCTTTGCAATAATAACAATTTTAGGAGCGTCTATCGGAGTCTTTATTTCAAGGCCGGTGTTTGCCAGGGTTATTGAGATTTTGGTGAGAGATTAATCTGCAAAATAAAAATTATTGATAAAAATGTCAACTAAGCTTTGGGCAATGGGGATTGTATTAGCATCTACATTGCTCACATCTACTGCGCAGCTATTTTATAAGTTTGGAGCAGAAAAACTTGAGTTTGATATATTAAGCATAATTACAAATGTAAATATAATTGCAGGAATTTTATTATATGCTGTTGGAGGCATACTGCTTATTATAAGCTTCAGAGGCGGAGAAGTTTCTGTTTTGTACCCTATATTTGCGACAAGCTATATCTGGGTGAGCTTTTTGTCCATTTATTTTTTAGGCGAGGTAATGAATATTTTTAAGTGGACTGGCATCTTTGTTATCATAGCAGGAATAATCCTGATAGGCTATGGAAGTGAAAAAGCAACTGCTGAGGCAGCGGAGATTGTGTAATGGCAACTGAACTATGGGCAATAGGACTTGTAATTTCAGCAACATTAGTCGGAGCTTTTGGACCTATTTTATTAAAAAAAGCTTCTGCAAAAAAGCTGTCTAAAATAAGCTCTTTAATTTCAAATTATCATCTGTTTGGCGGTGTTTCTTTGTATGCTATCGGCACAATGCTTTTTATCCCTGCATTAAAAGGCGGTGATTTATCTATTTTATATCCTTTTGTGGCTTTAGGTTATGTCTGGGTAAGTTTATTATCTGTCAAATTTCTTGGAGAGAAAATGAATTTGATTAAATGGATGGGGATAGTTTTTATAATAATTGGAGTTAGTTTTATTGGGATTGGGAGCTAGATTCTTAGAAAGGTTTATACGAGAGAAATCAAAAATTTCTAAGCATAAATGTCTTGGAAAATTCAATTTCCAAAACATTTATAAAAACAAGATTTAGATTATTTTTCATTATGAAGACAATTATAATGTCTCTTGGTGGTTCAGTAATAGTTCCGGATAAGATAGATGTAAAATTCTTGAAGGGTTTTAAAAAAATAATTGGGAAATATGCTAAGAAAGGCTATAAGTTTGTGATTATTTGCGGCGGTGGAAAGCTGGCAAGAAATTTTCAAAAATCCGCTGCCAAATATAATTTCAGCAATGAAGGCCTGGATTGGCTGGGTATTTATGCAACAAGGATAAATGCCGATTTTATTAAAAAAATGTTTGGCAATATTGCAGAAAATTTAATTGTAACAAATCCAACATCAAAAATAAAATTCAATAAAAAAATATTGATTGCGGCTGGATGGAAGCCCGGCTGGTCGACAGATTATGATACGGTTCTGCTTGCTAAAAACCTCAAGGTTAATACAATAATCAATATGAGCAACATTGATTATGTTTATGACAAAGATCCAAAGAAGAATAAAAATGCAAAGAAAATTAAAAACATTTCATGGAAAGACTTCAGGAAGATTATAGGAAACAAATGGAAAGCCGGCTTAAACAAGCCTTTTGACCCTGTTGCTGCAAAAGAGGCTGAGAAATTAGGATTAAAAGTTAGTATCATTGGGAAAAGTTTGAGGAATTTTGAGAATTTGTTAAACAATAAAAAATTTGATGGTACAATAATTAAATAAAAGTCAATAAAACAACAAAAAATAAAAACAATAATCAAAAAAGCAATGAATTAAATAATAAAACAATAATTAATTAAAAAAGTATTAAAAAATAAATCAAATAAAGAAATTAAATAATAAAAAATAATGGAATAAAATGGAGAAAGAATACAATTGGAAAGCAATTTTATTTGGAGCAATACCGGTTTCTATAGTTATGTTTTTTGTTTTTAATTCTGGCTTTTCAATGAACTTAAAATGGTTTTACTTGGTACTGGGCATGGCAGCTGCGTTAGGAATAACTTATTATTTTGATAAGAAAAAACACAATATTTTCACTTCTGCATTTGTAGTTGTCATTGTGGCTTTGGTAGTTTATGGGCTGAAGAATTTAGGAATTATTTAGTTATATAGACAAAGAGCATTAATTAATAAGTAAAATAATATAACCCTAGTTTCAAAACATAAATTAATGATCTTTTTTTGTATTTATTTTTACCCCCTCTAACTTTTCTGTATTTTGTTACTATTATAGTATAGTAAAAATAGAAACATTTATATATGGGTACTGCATTACATACCTTATGATGTCTGAAATGACTTATAATGTTGGATTTGAATTTAGACAGGATAGAGTACCTAGTTTATCTATAGTTTTTAAGCCAGGGGATTCTTTGTGGGAGTGTGTTCGTAAGACTTATAACACTCTTATATTGTCTGGCATGGAACAAAAACCAAATCAAGACCCTAATTCTTTAGAAAGTCGGACAGAACAAGGTAGAGAAGTTAGCGAAAGATTAATTGCTAGAAATCCTCAAGATTTTTTAACTCATATGGAAGAAATTGCGGCTGGTCGCAGTGAAGTATACGACAAGGGAGTAAGAAGACTGGCTGAATCTGGGTATCGTAATGCTTTAGGGTCTTTAAGGAAACAAAGAAGTGGTGTTGAAACTACTATTAATAATGATGCAGAGTCTAATAATGACAATGTAGCAAATAAAGCCTTAGATGTTGCATTTGACCAAAGACGGAAATCCAGCAGAGGTATTAGTGAGAGCATTCGATGTATTAGAGAAATTGTCAGAACAAACGGTTATTGGGCAGTATTTCAAACAAATGATGATTTTCCTGGTTATGAGGTAGAAGTAGGACCAAGATCTATTAAACAATCATCTGTTCAAGGTAGATAATCACTCTACTATACAAAAATTTATCTATGTCCTTTGTCTTCTAAAATTATCTAAATAAAATCACTTATCTTATGCTTTATCTCTTCGTGCCAGAGCCATGCCAACAATATAATTGCATCGATTGCTGCAAAAAAGTTAGGTTCTACATTCTGAAACAAATTTAGTCCATAAGTTACATTGGAAAATGGGTAAAAAAACATTATACCGCTGCCATAATCTCCCTTAACCAAATAATCAAGGAATAAATGCAAAAAAATACCGAAACAAATGACAAAAAAATACACAGCTTCTTTATGTTTTTTGTTGTACCACAAAATAAATCCCGGGATTAAGAAAATCAATGCAAATAATGGTGTATGAGTAATAGTTCCATGAGTTATGCTTAATCCAAATAAGTTGAGAAACCAGTTTAACGGTATATCTATATCCGGCAGCAGGCCGGCAATGCCTGCAATGAAAATTGTATGCAGGGTAAAGTATTTCCTGTGTTTTGTGAAATAATCCCTGAAGATATCAACTAAAATGATAGTTAATAAAACATGCGTTACTGCAAAAGGCATGCTTAAAAAATCCTCCTCATTCACTTGAAAATTTTTCAAATTTTCTGTGTCCCAAAAATCGCTATGCGATTCCCACGAAAATCTAAGATTTTCGGGGCACCAAAAATGCAAAGCATTTTTTAGTGTTTCAGGATTTTGACACCACTAAAGTGGTTTTATCTTGAAAGTTCCTTCATTATTTTTCTTAAAGTATTTTTTCCCTTGCTGCTCAATTCTTTGTCTATAGATTTTAATTTTTTCTTTACTTTTGCAATGTGGGTTTTGGATACACCACCTAATTTTCCTGCTACTCTTTTTGTCTCTTTTTCTGCAAGCCTTTTTACCCTGCTGCCTTCATTTTTAGTCACTTTTGTTACTCTCTTTAGCATTTCTTTGCCTTCTTTTATTGTTATTGCATTCCTGCTTACCAAGCCTTTTACTATTTTTTCTGCCTGGTTTTTAGTCAGAGTTGCCGCTCCTAAGCCCAACAAAAAACTTTTTTTTATTATTTCTTTCATTTTAATCTAACCTCCTATTAATTTTTATTATAAAATTATTAAAATTGAATCTACGAACATAGCAAAGCGAAGTGAGTATGCTTTCATTTATATCACCTATTTTATTATGTTTTTTTCTTTTAAGATTGAAACCAATAAAACCATTAACAAGATAAATGCAGCTAAAAAACTTAAAAACGGAATTAACGGGACGTTTAAAAAAAATGATTCTCCAAAATTGATTGTCAAAGCTGCAACAATAAGCAGAGCAGCTATTAGCATGCTGTAAGCAACTCTGTTTCCTGATTTGTCTATTTCCAAAGACAGTTTTTTTATGTCTGTGTCTTCTATGTCTACCTTGATTGTACCTCTCTCTATCCTTTTTAATGCTTTTGTTGTCTGTTCCGGAAGCTCTTCTGCAAACTTCTTGAATTTGAACATATCTTTCATAAAATTGTTGAATACATATACCGGATTGTATCTCTGCCTGATTAATTTCTCTATGAATGGCTTTGAGTTTTCTATTATCTTGAATTTGGGGTCATATTCCAGGGCAATGCCTTCTAATGTTATAATGGTTTTTCCGAACAAAACAAAAGACATGGGCATCTTTAAGCCGTAATTCAATGCTAAATTCATAATTTCCTCAAGAATACGGCTTACTTTTATGTTTTTTATATCTTCATCCTGCAAAGGCTCCAATACATCGCTAATTTCGTATTTAAATTCTTCCTTGTTTTCTATCTCTGTTCCGCTTAGCTCTATTAAAGTATTTACTATCTTTTCTGTATCATTTTCAATGATGCCGGAAAATAAATCTATTGATTTTGCCTTTAAGTTTTCATCGAAATGACCGACTATGCCGAAATCAACAAATGCTATCTTCTTATCATTGGTGATAATAAGATTTCCGGGATGGGGGTCTGCGTGAAAGAACCCATGCATAAAAACTTGTGTCAGGATTGCATTAAAACCGTACTCTATCAACGGCTTTAGGTTTATCTTTTTCTTTTTTATCTGCTTGATATCATGCAGCTCTATGCCTTCTATAAAATCCATTACCAAGATTTTGTTTGTGGTGAGGTTGTCATAAATTTCCGGTATTTTTACTGTTTTGTTTCCTGAAAAATTCTTTCCAAACCTTTTTGCATTAATTGCTTCTTTGTTGAAGTCAAGCTCTTTTTCAGTCCATTTTGCAAATTCCTCAATTATTTTTACGGGGTTGAATTTTTTTATGTTAGGCATATGTTTTTCCAGGAGTTTGGCGACATAAAACATTATCTCGATGTCTGTTTCCATTATTTTCCTTACGTTAGGCCTTTGTATCTTTACCGCTACTTTTTTGTTGTCTTTTAATGTAGCTTTATGAACTTGAGATATAGAAGCAGAAGCAACAGGATTTTTTTCAAATGTTGAGAATATTTCATCTATATCTTTTCCAAGCTCTTTTTTTATCTGCTGCTTTGCAACTGTGTAAGAAAATTGAGGAACTTTGCTTTGTAATTTTTCCAGCTCTTTGACATAAGTTTTAGGTATTAAATCAGGCCTTACACTCAAGACCTGCCCAAATTTTATAAAGGTTGGGCCTAATCTTTCCAAGGTAAGCCTTAATCTTTTTTCTATTGGGAAGCCTTTCTTCTTTTCAATCCTTGCCTTGACTCTTTTAGTTAATGGAACTTTATGTTTCAGCCTTATTTTTGCAATTAAGAAATCAAAACCCTCTTCAAACAAAACTGTAAGAATGTCTCGTAACCTATTGATATCTCTTACCTCTTTTATTATCTTGAACATAAATTAACTATTTGAAAGGTTGTTTATATATTTTATTAA
>CAZTBE010000026.1:0-14610 GCA_964611745.1 uncultured Methanosarcinales archaeon
GGGAAACTGATAAAGATGAAGGTAAGCATAGAGAATGCAGAAAATATATTTAAAAATGCCCTTGAAGTGTTAAAAGATAAAATTCCTAAAGCAAGTGAAGAATGCGAATATTGCAGATGGAATGCAGAAAATCAAAAACTGCAGCAGTAACGCATACGGTGGCTTAAAAACCGCTTCGCGCCTAACGGGTCGCCTAACACACATTTTATGATTCGCTCTTTATTCGCTACGCTCATAATGTCACTCAATCTTCGTTTTCAAAAGAAAACGACATAAAATGTTGTACGTTAGGCGTCCTTTTTCCATCATTAAACCATTCCACTCCAACATATATAATAAAAAATACATTAAATCAGTAACATTTTTAAATCAAAATTCGAATAGAAAGTTTCCCAGAAAGGTGATATTAATGAGCTATAATGACAATAAAGTGGACAAGGCATTGAACTTTTTAGGAATGTATTCCAGCTTTGAAGAAGTAAAAAATAATCTAAGCCTTAATGAAAAAGAGTACAATGAATTAAAAGCAAGGGCAAAACAAAGATATGGTAAGGAAGTATTTAGTAATTAACCCAAATTTTTTTAATCATACTTCTTTTATATGTAAACAATTTATAACAGAAAGTTTTATAACTTTAATTATAGTTCTTAAAAAAAATGTCAGAAACTATCAAATTACAAGGAAATGATCTGGGGTAATAGTAGGCTATGGTGGTTCTGAATCACATAAAGATCCAATAATAGTCTATAACCCTCGCAACGATACTGCTTCTGATGCAAGTATGATTTCTCACGAATGTATGAGTTCTCAAGAGCTTTTAGATTTACAACCTGCGGGAACAGTATATGTTACCATTCCTAAGGATTTGGTTAGAGAAATTCATGTAGAAAATAGCATGAGTTCTAGAGTTTGGAAAAATGAAAGTTATTTTGATGTGTTTGGGAATCCTCTTTACGGTCGAGGTGATATAATAATTGAAATTGAGCAATTAGAAGGCATGGAAAGAGTCATAAAACAAATACTTTCTAATAATATAGGGTTAGAAAGAGTTGAATAAATTATTTGACAAGGACTTCAACCTTTTCAATCCCAGCTTCTTTCCTTAATATCTCTGCCATATCAGTTTTCTCCCAGGTGAAGTCATCATCATTTCTTCCAAAATGGCCGTAAGAAGCTGTTTTTTTATAAATAGGCCTCAACAAATCTAATCTTTCAATGATCCATGCAGGTGTCAATTTGAAATGTTTTTTGACTAACTCAATAATCTTTTTCTCATCAATCTTATTTGTGCCAAAGGTATCTACATTAACTGAGGTTGGCTCAGCAACACCTATCGCATAGCTCAATTGAACTTCACATTTATCAGCCAAGCCTGCAGCAACTATATTCTTAGCAACCCATCTTGCTGCATAAGCTCCTGACCTGTCAACTTTACTGGGATCTTTTCCGGAAAAAGCTCCACCGCCATGCCTTCCTAGGCCGCCATAAGTATCTACAATGATTTTTCTTCCAGTAACTCCACTATCACCTTCAGGACCGCCAACAACAAACTTTCCAGTAGCATTGATATGTATTGTTGTATTTTCATCCAAAAAATTGCTGCAAATAGGATTTATAACATGCTCATTAATCTGCTGTTTCAATTCTTCTTCAGATATATCATCTACATGCTGCTGAGCTATGACAACAGCATTCAATCTTTTTGGCTTACCATCATGATATTCCACACTTACTTGCGACTTTCCATCTGGCCCAAGACCCTTAACAATGCCTTCTTTCCTTACATAAGCCAATCTTCTTGTCAATTTATGTGCCACAGTAATAGGGAAAGGCATCAACTCTGGTGTTTCATTAGTTGCAAACCCATACATCATTCCCTGGTCACCAGCACCTTGCTCTTTGCTTTCTCCCTCACCTTCACTAACTCCCTGAGAAATGTCGGGGCTTTGGCCATGCACAGATACCATAACACCTGCATCCTCACAATCAATGCCAAACTCAGGATTAGTATATCCAATATCCTTTAGGGTTTTCCTTGCAATATCCTGGATTTCAACATAACCTTTTGTTGTTATTTCGCCTGCTACTACAACTAAGCCAGTTGTTGTTAAACATTCAGCAGCACATCTGCTCTTTTTATCCTGCCTCAAAAGCTCATCAAGAATTGCATCACTAATCTGGTCGCAAACTTTATCAGGATGCCCCTCTGTTACGCTTTCAGATGTATAATATTCTATTTTTACCATTTTCAAATCACCTTGGTTTTTTTATAAAAATATACAATATTTCTATGTTTTAGTACTATTTCTCCAAATCCTTATAAAAAGATTATTGACAAAAATATTCCGAAAGGAATAAATACTATTACTGATTTCTTTGTTCTATGCCATACGAATTAAGTGAAATAAAAAAAATCAGGAAAAGCCTTGATTTGACACAGGTAGACCTGTCAAAAAGGGCAAATGTTTCTCAAAGCCTGATTGCAAAAATAGAGTCCGGTAAAATAGACCCTACTTTCACTAAAACAAAAAAGATTTTCGAGACTTTAAATGATCTGGAAAATAAGGAAGAAATTAAAGCTGAGGAATTAATGAACAAAAAAATCATTAGTATCTTTCCCAGCAATAACATTAAAGAATCTATTAATAAAATGAAAAAATCTGGAATTTCCCAGATGCCTGTTCTGGACAATAATAATGTAGTTGGGCTTGTATCAGAATCAACTTTATTGGATGCATTAATAAGCAAAAAAAACAAAAAAGTATCAGATATAATGGAAGAAAGCCCGCCAGTAATCTCAAAAACAGCATCTACACAAATAATTTCAAACTTATTAAAGCATTATCCCATGGTTTTGGTTTCTGAATCTGGCAAATTAATCGGATTGATAACAAAGGCTGATTTATTGAGTAAGCTGTATAAGGGTTAAGAAAATCCATTATTAATCTATCTTAGGTATTTTATTTACATGACTATTATTTAGATCCAAGATTAAGTGAATATAAACTGCCTTTGAGAGTGTTATTTGCAAAAGATTTTTGTTTTATTAATCTATAACTTATTCCAGCTTCATCTAGAACCGGAAATATTCCTGAACCTTTATTTATATGACCGGCTCCAACTATAGCAATTATTGGACGGTTAGTATCTCTTTTAATTGCATATTCTACCATCCTTCTGCCCATCTCTTGTTCTCTTGCTGAATTATTTTCTTGAACATAACTACTTAGATCTTGAAAAAAATTAATTAAATTTTCTACATGTTCTAAATCTTCTACATTTTCGGTATTGAGTTCTGGCAATTCTTTTTGTATATCGCAACCTGCCAATTTGCTACCTGTATCTGCTACAGCATGATAGACTCTTTGTCTCCCACGTACATTTTGGGTTAAATTTTCTATTTCCTGGTGCTTAAAAGGGGATGCAAGATCTTGGATAGCGTGTAACTTCCTATATAATGCCTCGCTGCCCTCTTCTCCAATTGAAGACCTACATTTATCAGAAACTACATCTATAAAATAGTCTAACACCTTACCTCCTAATTCGTATAAAGGAGTTTCTACAAGTTCTTTATATGTTCCATGTATCTTACCTAACCCATGAACACTTTTCACGGCATGACTATTTGCCTTCTTCTGAGTATATCCCAGCTGATCCATATACATACTTGTACGCCCACCAATTTCTTGAGCCACTAGTTCTCTAATTGTCAATAAGGAATCTGGACTAATGCCCATATCTTCCATACTTACTCCAGTAATTCTAGAAATATCACTTATTGTTGCACCTTTATATACATCTACTATTTTTTGGGTATCATCTGGATTTAAACCATCTAATCCCTCATCTAGAACATATTCAGGACCTTGTTTCCTAATCATTCTGGCTTGATCTGTTCCATGGCCTTCATCAGTATGGATTTCACCCATAATAATAACACCCGGCTTTCCAAATCTAGTGTTATGTACTATTTCTGTCAAAGTATGCCTTGCTTTATGGAATGTTTCCTTTAATTTTGATGCCATATATCTATCTAAGTATAACTAGTATATAAATCTTTCAATTATTTATTACATTATAGTAGTGACAAAATACAATAATAGTTTTTGTTGTAGGTAGAAATTCTCACAAATCCTTAACCTTCCCAAACCCATACAAGTTATCACCAGCAACAATAACATCAAAATTCTTTAAATCTCCTTTCAAAAATGGGCTCAAAACCTCTTCTTTTAGGATATCAGTTCCTTCTGTTACCAAATTAAATGAAGGCTGTACAATCAGATTATATTTTTTCCATTTTCCAACGAGAAAAGCCTTAAACAGCTCTGCTCTTGGGCCTTCTCTTACAGAAACAGCAGAATGCTCATGGCCAATGATTATTGTTTTTATTCCTTTTAACAAAGTCTTTGAGGGTATTTTATCTCCATGCATTACCAATATGTTATTATTATTTTTTGATTTGTTTTTATTTATTATTTTATTAATCATATTTTTTTGAGTTTTGATTATTGTTTTTTCAATTCTATTTTTAATATTAATTTTTTTAAATGATTTTTTAATTTTTGATTGATTTTTTAATTGAGATTTATTATTAATTGAAATTTTTTTTATTGTATTTTCGTCTATTGTACTAATCAAATAATGATCTAAAACGCGAACATTCCTTTTCTCTGCAATCGGCCCTAAAATCTTATCATGATTGCCTTTAATCAGTATAACCTCATTACAATGCTCACTAAAATAATCAAGCAGCTTCAGGGTGTTCCTCCACTCCTGCCCAGAAATAGTGCCAAATTCATGCTTTAAGTCTCCATTAATGATAATTCTTTCAATCTTTTTACTCTTTAATTTTTTAAATATTGAATCCAATCTTTTCATAATCTCATCAAACTGGAATCTGGGGACCATTAAGCCTTGCTTGTTCAATGATTCCTCATAACCGATATGCAAATCTGTAACTATTAAAGTTCTATTAGTGTAAATTGCTAGATCTATCAGTTCAATATCATTAAAAATCTTCATAAGAATATAGTGTTTTCTAGAGGTATATATAGTTTATTAAGAAAACAATGAAAATTAACAGACTAAATTTAAGGATTTTCAAGTGTTCATTTTAAAAATTTATAATAAACACTAATAGTTTAAAATGAAAAAATAAAAAAAAGAAAAAAAGTTTATTCAGGGTTTTGTCCTAAAGCCCATATGTCCTTCAATGCAACTACTATTGTTGCTGGAATGACAAAGGCTAACAATTGACCGAATATATCAGTAGCTAGTTTTCCTAGCACTATAATTTGATCTGGTCCTCCTAATTTTGCCAACACTCCACTTGCTTCGCCCATACCTGCTGCTATAATTAATACTGTTGCAACAAGTAAGAACTCTTTGTTTTCTTTACCTGTAACATTCAGGAATCCAACAGTTAAACCTGCAAGTACTAGTAAAAAAACTAGCCATGGTGTGTATGCTCCACTTACATCAAAAGTAGATAATACGCCCAAAAGTAAGGCTAATATTACTCCTCCGATAAAGGAATAATGACCGATTTTTTGTTCCACTTTGCTTTCACCTCCGGAACTGGTTGTTAATATCGTTATGCCTGATTATAGGCATTGATTATCAATAATAGTGATACTTTTATATAAATGTTTCGGTTATTGATAATCAATAATAGTAATCTTTATATATAACCGACATCAATATTTCCTTTATTAATACAATGTAGGTATGATAAGATGTTTAATTTAGAGATTGAAAAGAAGATTGTTGATTTTGTCAAGAAAAGCCCATTAGGAGCTAGTTCTTCAGATATTGCTAGTTATATTGGACTTAACAGAATGACAATAACCAAGTATTTGGCAATTATTAAAGAAAGGGCCTTAATTGATTTTAAACAGTTTGGAATGGCTAAATTATGGTATATTCCTGTAAATCTAAGCAAAGAAAGCTTTTTAAGTAAAATAACAGCTTATATGGCTATTAATATGCCCAAAGAAGAGTTTAAAACCCTTTCTGAAAAGGCAGGAATAAGCCTTGGAGAAGATATCAATCAGATGTATCTGAATTTTGATGATACCAAAAAATTAACTATTGTCCAAATTACAGATGCTTATGCAGACATCGGAAAAAAACTAGGAGGTAATTTTAAACCAAAGCTAGAAAATGAGAGGATTTCTGTTGAGATTTTAGAAAGCCCTTTTGAAAAAAGCAGTATCAGTGTCATGAATACAATTCTAAGCGTGGTTTTTGCAAAGATAGCTTCCCTTAACTTAGGCTATGCAAGGGCTGTTGTTTCTGAGCCAAATGGAGGAAATGTTTTTATTGATGTTTATTTGAAGAAAGATGGGAAATAAAAACAACAACCAAAAGTGTATTTGCATAAAAGTCTATTATTGGTGCATATATATTAGAAAAGTTTATTAAGAATATTTATTATTGAAGGTTATATAGTTAAAAAGAGGTAATATGGTCATCAAAATAGGGATTGTCCTGATATTTTTATTAGTAGTTTTGTTAGGATTAAGTTTAGTTAATGGTGTTGGATTACAATGCGCAGTTGCAACAGATTGTATTGCTCCTAAAATACCTGTTCTTAAAATTTCAAATCCAGCAGGCGGGCATGCTGAAATCCCGAGTAATAATGACTATGCCCACAAGGTATGCTGCGAAGGTTCTGGATTTGTCTTAGGCAATTCCTGTGGAACAGCTAATAGCCTCACTATTCTCAAAATTTCCAGTGCAACAAACGCGCATGTTCAAATTCCAAGTTTTACTACATATGGGAATGATATGTGCTTATCGACTTCCGGCAGTTTAAGTATATCTTGTGATTATAAACCAGCTTGCAGTAGCGATGAGACATGCCTAGCCTCAATTTCTGCAAATAATAATGCGCAAATTGCTGATTGCATAACTGATCATTATCCTCAAAAAATTTGCTGCAAATGCGACAGCGGCACTGTTTCCGGAAATGTAAAAAATACAGATAACGAAAATATTGAAGGCGCCAGGATAGACCTGATTCAGGATTCTATTATAAAGTATACTGCATTCACCAATACTTTAGGAGATTACCAGATAGATGGTGTATCCTGCGGAACTTATGACATAATAGTTTCTGCAGACAGCTATGTCTCTTCTGCAAAAGTTGATTTATTTTTACCAACAGCAGATCCAGACACTTCAAATTTTATATTAGTTCCAGGCACAACTTGCGAAGCTGACTGCACTTATGCAGGAGACAATATAGTGCATAAGGAATGCAATAATATTAATGGCTGTACTTTTTACGATGCAACTGCAATGGAAGTTTGTAATTTTGCGCAACCGGGTTGGATAAGGGATTATAATAATATTGATCCAGTGAACTGTCCAGATGGTGATTGTGCAATAGAATGTGCAGAGGGTATACCAGAAAGGAAGGTAGGTGTAAAGGCAAGTATTACATGCAAAAAAGAAAATATAATAAAACTAACAAAAATTATTAACTATAAGGGCAAGCTTACGAAACTTATAGTTATAACATGCGGATAAAATAGTTTTTGAAAATCTATATAACTAAGGTGTGTTCAAAATGAAAACCTCCCAGGCATGGTCAATGGATATAATGATAGCCATTGTGCTGTTTATAGGCACAATTTTTGTTTTCTATTCAGTTCTTAGTGCTAAGCAAAGTCCCAAAACAGATGAACTGCAGGACGATGCCTCGATAGTGCTGGAAAGCATAGTATCAGAAGATTCCGACATAGGGATTTTAGATGGTGCTGAGGTAAATGAAACAAAGCTTGAGGAACTACTTGGGATGGAATATTCTGAAATAAAAAAGAAAATGAGGGTTGAAAACGAATTCTGCATTTTTTTAGAAGATGAAGAGGGAAATGTCATATACATAACACAAGACCAGCCAGGTATAGGCTCAGATGAAATCAGTGTTAGCGAGGTTCCATGCGGGTAAAATGACAAAAATCAAAAAAGATGAATGCGCTGAATGCGGAAGCAAAAATGTACATTACAATAAAAAGACTCAGCAGATAGTATGCCGGGCTTGTGGGGCTATATTTGAGGAGATGGCCCCAGCAAGGGAAAAGAAATTTGAGAAGGCACACGATCAGGGATAAGTTCATTTCCAATTAACTTTAACATCATCTGTTCTTTCATAGGGGCTAATATCTAAAGTGTTATATTTTTTTGTAGCATTCTTTTTCATCAAAATTCCTAACCAGGCTATCATTGCAGCATTATCCACTAAAAATTGATTTTCTGGGACAAATAGCTTAGCATTTCTTTCCTTGCACATTATATTGCACATTTCTCTAAGCCTTTTGTTGCAAGCAACTCCTCCTCCTAATAATAATTCTTTTTTTCCAGTGTGTGCCATTGCTCTCTCGCTTACTTCTATAAGCATAGCAAAGACAGTTTCCTGCAATGAAAAACATAAATCCCCTAACTTATATTCTTTTGAATCGAATTTTTTCTTTAAATCCGTCAGTATTCCGGAAAAGCTTACATCCATGCCCTTTACAACGTAAGGCAATTGAACATAATTTTTACCTTTTAATGCAATCTTTTCAATTTTAGGGCCTCCAGGAAAACCTAATCCTATATACCTTCCAAAAGCGTCAATAAAATTTCCTATTCCCTGGTCAAGAGTCTCTCCAAAAATTCTATATTTTCCAGCTTCATAAGCGATAATCTGCGTATTTGCTCCAGAAGCATACAATAAAACTGGATCATGAGCTTTTTCCAGAAATTTTCCTATCTCAAGATGAGCAACGCAATGATTAACTCCAACAATAGGAATCTTATTTTTTTTGGAAATGTCTTTTGCCAGCCTCATGCCAACTAATAATGCTGGTGCAATACCAGGACCCTGAGAAAAAGAAACTAAATCAATATCTTTTAATTCGATATTAGCTTTTTCTAAAGCATCCTGTAAAACCTTATCCTTAACTTCTTCGTGGTGCACACCTAATTCATGAGGTATTAAACCACCTTTTTCTGTCTTAAAAGCATCTATAACATTAGCCAGGACTTTGCCTTTATCTGTAACTATTCCTACTCCAAATGTATGAGCTGTAGATTCTATTCCTAGACATATCATTTTAACCAAATTTTGAGATTACTTTGTCCATTATTCTCGAAGATAAAACTCTTTTAAAAAATCCCATTATGTATGTGGGCTTAGTAATATAATATCTAGGTTTTGGCTTAGGATGCTCTAAAATGTAATAGGTTTTAATAGCAATTTTTTTAGCAGATAGTCTAAAAAAATTTACAGTCTTTTTTTCTGATAATTGAAGTAAAAGTTTCTTATAAATCTCCTTATGAGCACTTTTTTCTTGATTGATATATTTTTTAAAGTTGATTAATGCATTTTCATCAATTTTAGTTTTAATCGGGCCTGGTTCAATTAAAGTTACATAAATTCCAGAAGGCATTTCCAGCCGCAAAGCATCTGCAAATGATTCCATTGCATATTTCGAAGCACAATAAGCACCCATATAAGGTTTTGAAACAAATCCTAAGACTGAGCTGTTGAAAATGATCCTGCCTTTTTTTTGTTTTCTAAACAAGGGCATTATTGAATTTGTTAACTCAATTGCGCCAAATATATTTGTTTCAAACTGCACTTTAAGCACTTTTATCGAAAGGTCCTCAACAGCACCAGGTATGACAAATCCTGCGTTGTTAAACAAAGCATACAAATAGTCTGTTCTCTTATTAACTTCCATTACGGCTTTATTAATAGATTCAGAAGAACTGACATCAAGCAAAAAAGATTCGAAACCTTTCCTTTGCAATATTTTTACATCTTTTTGTTTTCTGCATGTTGCGAAAACTCTATACCCCTTTTTCTTCAGATAAACGGCAGTAGCATAACCTATACCGCCGGAACATCCAGTTATTAAAATTGTTCTTTGTTTCATATTTAATAAAAAACGCTGAGACTGGGAGATGAGCACTTTTGTAGCCTTTATATTATTATCCTAAAAGTGTAGTTTAGTAATAAAGAATATCAAATAATAGCTTTGATAGATATAAAATTGTATTATTTTTGAACTGACAGTTTTAGTTCCTGCACCCTACTAAACAAGTTAGGTAAATTGACTGCCATGTAGCTATCTGTCATTCTGCAATATTTAACTGGCACATTAACAACCAAAATTGCGTGTCCCTTCATAAACCTCTGATAATATTGGCCATGTTCCCCCTTAGGTACATTGTGATCAGTTAACGCCTTTTGAACATTCAAATCCTTATATAATCTCGTACTATCTTTAAATGCATGCTTCCGAGCACTATAAATCATTGTACCTCTCTTTACTAAATATGGAGTAGAAGATTGTTCAGAAGGTACTGCAACTAACCTGAACTCAGAATAAATATTATCAAATTCTGTATCATTTGGATCTACAATTGGAGCAGAATAAATTGATTCATTGTTTATTGGTTCGTCTGCCACCATAAAGCCTAAATCTCTTTTTTGATTACCAACTATCGGCTCATTTTTAGAAATTAGAAGATATTGTTTGTTTGGTTCTGCTGAGTTAATTTTTTGTGTGACTTCTGCAGTAAGCAATATTTCCATATCCTTAATGAATGAAGATAACATGGATTCTGTCGGAGGACTTGGACCGTATACCTCAAGAGGGTACCCTGTATGTTTAAAAGCACTCATGGTTCTTGTTATATCAGCATCTCCAGATAGGACCATTGTTGGAAGCCCTGTTGCAGCTCGAAGCAGTGCAACTCTCATAATCTCAATGTCAGCTCGACTTAATGTTGGTTCGATAAGCGGTTCTATACTTTCAGGTAGTTCAGGTATATATTGTTCATTTGTGGCTTGTGCTGATTTTAGACTAAGGTATCTTCTGTATTTCTGACTAGTGCTTTTCCACATATTAATTATTCTATCTGAAAGTTCGTCATCTACAGTAAGTCCCAGGCGTAAATTTCTTGGTAATAAATCCATATCTATAGAATCATCTACAACAATCATATCATAACTATCTCTTGTTTTAGCTGTTTTTAGGTGTAATAGTTCTGAAGCAACAATTGGTAGAACCACTGGAGTTACTCCTATATCATGCATTAGATTATTTGCAATTTCACCCCAAAGATTATTCTGAAAATATCCCTGGGCAAAAAAAGAAGTATCTACTACTACTATTTTTTCATCAGGACTCCAGAACCTATCTTCTTGTCCAGGAAGTATCAATTTCGATAAATATACCGATAATTTTGGTGGTTTAGTAACTCTATATTCAAGATTATCTATAAGCATTTGTTGAAGATCTAACATTTTGAATCTCAAATGTTTAATCTTAAGACGACTATATAAACTTTTCTATTTTTAGCTATTAATAAGTAGTAAAACGCCGAGACTGGGACTTTCGAACAGAAATCCTGTTGTTTTAGTCGAGCAACACAAGGTTGCCTGAATAATTTGGGATTATACTGCTTTTGAACCCAGATGCCCGTGAGGGCCAGCCTTTCCAGGGTTACACCAAAATTATTATTTGTCTGTGCAATACCAGGTTATGCGATCGAGAATCTTATCTCGGCATAAAGGCATATCTCGGCAAATTCATGAGAACCATTTTCATTTATAAATCTTTAGAATAATAGTAAACCAAATTATATTTTTAACTCTTTTTTCCAATATTGACAAACGCTTTCTGTTTTCTTTCCAGCAATCCCAACATAATTTTCAGGATTTTTAATGATTTTCAATTGTTCTTTATTGAATTTTTTTAAATATTGTTGCAATGATTTTTCTTTTTTGATTATCTCCTGCAATGGCTTTTTTGTTGATTGCGCTTTTAATGTTAATTGTTTTATTGTTTCATGTGCATCTGGATGATTATAGGCTGCAAGCAAAATATACAATGGCTCAGCGACAATTAAGCCTTTATTCATATCAAAATTTTTCTTTAAATTTTCTTTATCAACCTGCAAGCTTTTCATTGTCTTGTTTAGCCTTGCAACAGAAAGGTAAAATGCAGCTAATATCTCCGGAATAAACCTTGAGGACGCTGAATTAGTTAAATCCCTTTGATGCTCTGATATCTGGTCCATATATACAGTAATAGCTCTAGGCATAAACTCTTTCCATAAGCTTTTGACATTCTCAAAATTTATTGGATTCCTTTTCTGAGGCATTGTTGAAGAACCAACTTGCTTGGATGTGAAAATTTCTCCAACTTCAGCTATCTCAGAACGCTGCAAGTTCCTCATGTCATCAGATAAATTTGCTAAAACACCAAAACTCTCAATTATTGAATTCACATAATCAACAATAAACTCTGCTTCTGGAATCTGTGTAGATATAGGAGATGCTTTAAGATTCAGTTCAGCAAGAACTTCTTTTTCAAATTCTTCCGGATTCTTAAAGAACAAAGAAGATGCATTGTAGCTTCCTACAGCTCCTGCTATTTTACCGCGCAAATTATTCCCGGTTTTTTTGATTTTCAAAATAGAATTCCCAAATCTTGAAACATATTGAGCAACAGCAAAACCAAAAGTAATTGGAACAGCATGCTGACCGTGAGTACGCCCAACTTGTAATGTATCCTTTTCTCTTAGAGCTAAATCAATAAGAGTTTTTTCAAATTCTACTAATTTTGAAACCAGAATATTGTCAGTAAATTCCTTATACCTTAAAGCATCTGCAGTTGATATTATATCATGGCTAGTAGCTGTAAAATGAATAAATGGTTTTGCTTCATCATTTACCTTGTTTCTAATGCAATTTACTAAAGCCCTTACATTATGCTTTAATTTATCTTCTTCAGCATAAACCTCTTCTGCAGTTACTTTTTTGCATGCTTTCTCAATATCATCTGCAATCTTTTTGCTGCATATGCCCTTTTTTGCAAGAGTGTTAGTCAATGCACTCTCTACGCGAGCCATATACTTGATCATTGCATTCTCGCTCAGATAAGGCTGTAGTTTCTGGAAAGCTTTTTCATTCCTCCCGTAATATCTAAAATCTAATGGGTTTATTGTGTCAAAAATATTGATTTTCGGCTCAAAAGAAACCTGATTATTATCCGCTTCCAATAAATTTTGAATTAATTTTAATAAAGAACTATCTTTATTTAGGCTTATAATTATTTTATTTTTTTCTTTAGTTTCTTTGATTAAATTGTTTTTTTTAAATAATTGTATTGTAGCATGCACCTTGGCAGGAGAAATATCTAATTTAGAGGCAATATCCCTGATATGCAGGCTTTCCTTTGACAACAACCTTAATATTTCTATGTTCTTCTTGGTAAATATCTCAGTAACTTCCATACTATATAGATATTGTTCACTATATATAAACTTTTCTATAGTTTAGACTATATTTTGTTTGTTTATAAAGAACGTATTAAAGCCTCTTCAAATCAGGCAGATGCTGCTCGTAAAAAAACGCTAATTCTTCATCTTTCTTTTTCAGTTCACTTTCTATTCTTTTGTGTATATCTCTGGAATTAATCATTTTTTTGCTTTTTACAAATTTCTTTATTTTCTTTGTTATCTCATCAGCTGTATTTTCACATTCACATTCTTCGCAATGAGCGCTTGCGCAAGCTGCATAAACTGACCCATATACTTTCTTCTCATCAAAATCTTCTGTATAGCCCTTTCTTTTTACAATGCAATTTTTACATGCTTGTCCTTCTTTTTTCATATTCTCACCTATAACTGCAAAGCTAAATTTATTAAATAAGCTCCAAATGCTAATAAAAACAGGCCTATTGATAACCTCATTAGGCCCCTATGCTCTTTTCTCCATTTTTCAAGCTTATGGGATGTATGGCCAAAATAAACCAATCCAATTATGACAAACAATGGCAGTATAAATATTAGATTGTAAAGAAGCAATAATGGAACTCCTTCTGCATAGTTTCCTGCTGTTAAAAGCGCTATAACTGCAAGGTATGGCGCTCCAGTACAGGGAAATTCAAAAAGAACTACAACAAATCCAAGAAGGGCTGCTATACCTAAACTGAGCAAAGGATGTTTAGTGTCCAGATTCTTCATTACAATTGATAATTTCTTTATCTTTTCAGCTCCACCTGGAATCATCTGCAACGAAAATCCTTTACCATACCAGAAGTAATCCTTTACCTCAAGAATGCCTGCTAATATGGCAATAATGCCTGCAAACCAGTAAAATGGCTTGACAACTCCTGTTGACTGTGTAACTGCAAATATCCCGATTCCAATCAATAAATATGTAACATAAACTACGCTTGTATAAATCAAGCCTGCAAGAAGCATTTTTAATTTATTTTTAAAAACAGTGACCATATAAGCTAATAGAAATATCAAAACGCCAAAAACACAGGGGTTGATGCTGTCAAGTAATGCTGCTACAACTAAAACACCGATTGTAAGCTGTTCAACCATTTTTTAATCTAATGAGCATCCTGAAACTTCAGATAATATTTCTAAAGTCTGGAATCCCACAAGCCTTTCAACTACCTGTCCATCTTTTTCAAGAAGCCAGGTTGGTGTTTTCTCAATATCCCTTTCCAGGCAAAGCTGTGTTTGAGGATTTTCTCCGCGAGGATGACATTCTATCTCCTGGATATACTGGAATGAAGGGCCAAACAACTCTC
>CAZTBE010000027.1:0-14339 GCA_964611745.1 uncultured Methanosarcinales archaeon
TACAGGCCCATAAACAGCAATTAATTATTTCAATTTATAAATTATTCTCTATTTTCCGCTATATTTATAATAATATTACTTTTAATTCTTCTTATGAATTACTCCACAATCCTTAAAGAGCTGTATAGTTTGGAAAATGTGAAGTTTGAGCAAACCCTTGTAAATATGAAAGTTTTGCTTAAAAAACTAAACAATCCTGAAAAAAGGCTAAAATACATACATGTTGCCGGAACTAACGGCAAAGGCTCTGTTTGTGCAATGCTTAATTCTATCTTGACAAATGCTGGCTATAAGGTTGGAATGTATACTTCTCCACACTTAAAGAATTTTAACGAAAGGATAAGAGTAAACAACAGATTAATTTCAGACAAAGACATTATAAATTATTATTTAAGAATTAAAAAATACGTAACCAATCAAACTTTCTTTGAGATTACAACTGCTTTGGCATTTTTATATTTTAATGATAAAAAAGTTGATTTTGCTGTTATAGAAACTGGTTTAGGTGGAAGATTGGATTCTACTAATGTCATCAAACCATTGATTTCTATAATAACCAATGTTGGAGTTGAGCATACAGAATACTTAGGAAATACAATAGAAAAAATAGCGCAAGAAAAAGCAGGGATTATTAAAAAAAATGTTCCTGTTGTTACGGCAGCTAGGGGATCGGCTTTAGCTACAATAAAAAAGATTTCCAATGAAAAGCATTCAAAATTATATACAGTATCTAAAAAAACTATAGAATACAAAATTGCATTAAAAGGAGAATTTCAAAAGCAAAATGCATCCATAGCGATTAAAACAATAGACATACTAAAAAATAATTATGATTTAAAAATCAGTAAAAATAATGTAAAAAATGGTTTATTGAATGCAAAATGGCCGGGAAGATTCCAATTCCTTAATAAAAATACGATAATAGATTCTGCACATAATCCTTCTGGTTTCAAAACTCTCTTTAAAGAATTGAAAAATATTGATTACAATAAATTAATTCTTGTGGTAGGTTTTTCTGACGATAAAGATATAGAAACAATATCAAAAATAATAAGAGCAGATAAAGTAATAATAACAAAATCAAATAATGAAAGAGCTTACAATCCAAGCACAATTAAAAAATATTTCAATAAAAAATCAATAATTATAAAAAACCCAAAAAAAGCATTGGATTATGCAAAGGATATCGCAGAAAATAATGATTTAATCTTAATTACAGGTTCAATATTTTTGGTTGGTGAATTGACGTGAACCAAAACATTTATATATACGGAATATATACTAAATATAGGTGATATATATGGTACAAGCTATGATTGATATATCAAAACAAACAAACCAGATATTAAATATTGTAAAGGCCAGGCATAATTTAAAAGATAAGTCAGATGCAATAGAAAGAGTTGTTTTGGACTATGGAGAAAATATGTTAGAACCTGAATTAAGGCCTGAATTCATAGAGAAAATGAGGAAAAGACAATCCGAACCTACTGTAAAGATTAAGGATTTTAGAAAACATTTTGGTTTGGATTAAAAATGTATTCTTATGAATTAAGAAAAAGTGTGGAAAAAATATTCTTTAAGCTATCCAATAAAAACCCAAAACAATTGGACATTATTGAAAAGAAAATCCAAGAGGTCAGAAAAAATCCACAGCACTACAAAAATCTCAGGAAACCTTTGCAACATCTCAAAAGAGTCCACATTGATAAAAGTTTTGTTCTTGCATTTTCAGTAGACGAAAAAAATAAAAATGTTGTATTTGAAGACTATGACCATCACGACAATATTTACAAATAAAAAATGAAAAAAAACTGGAAATATGAAATAGCTAGAGACAGCATGGCTTTTGGCAGCATTCTTTTTTACCTGATTGTTATAGTAAGATCCTTGATAGGTGAATATCTAGTTTTTGTTTATCAGCTTTTAATCTCCCTGGCAGTTTTAATAATATCCTATTTCATCGTAAAAAATACAAACCATCATATTGCAAGGGCATTTGTTATATTGATATTTACAAGCCTCTTTTACAAAGACAATTTTTTTACTTTCTTTGCTGCTTTACTATGGATTTTCATGATAGGAGCTGCATTTTACATGAAAGAAAACAAGAAATCAATATTTAAAGGAATAGTTTTAGGTACTGTTGCTGCTTTGGTTGGTTATTATTTGAGTTTGGTTGTTGGATAAGTAGGATATGTTTAATTATTTCCCGGGGATATTTTTATTAAATTATCTCGCCCATATAGGGTATATCGAAATGTCATTACATCTCCTGTTAAATTTAACGGCACAATACCACTGATTTCATCCATCTGAGCATCTTTAATTTCATTCTCTTTTGGAGTTTTTGTATTCAATTGTAAATTTTTAATCGAATTAATATATTGCCTTGCATTGTTACCTAAATGATCTGAACCTATATTTTTAGACTCAAAAACTAATACCGTTCTGAGATTTCCTTCAAGTTGTTCATAATATGCTCTAGTTTCATCTAGTGCATCATTAAATGGGATGCTGACTCTACCACTAGAGAAATCTTCAGGAATTAAAGTAACACCATTTGGATAAACAATTGGTTTAAAATAATCAATTGAGTGTCTCCTTTCATGTTCCAACACCGAAATTACCTCATCATCAGTAGCAGGATTCTCCGTGTGTAAAAAATCATTTGGCAATATTATATAACTTGGAATTTCTATTCCATAGGCTAAAGAATGTGTTGGCGTAATGGAAACTGCCACTATTTTACCATCAACAATCGGATAAGCTGTCATTTGAGTGGCAATTAGATTTTCTAATATCCCTTCTGATACTTTACCTGTTAAAACCCCACGAAGTTTATTTGTCAACTCTGGAATTGATGGATCATATAACACCCCAGCAATTATGCCCTCCTCGATTGTATTTTTTAATAAAGGGCTACGTTGGACCATTAGATCAATGTAATCTTGACTATCTAAATCTCCTGCTCGTACTTTATCAATTAGATTTTCGGATTCAACAGTTGAATGAATAGCATCAGGTTCCGAAATTTCATTTGAGTCATATGATCTTGTAGCTAAAGCTCCTCCAGCTAGGACTACTGCTATTAATCCTCCTGCAATTACAATCCTAGTTTTTGAAAAAGACTTGGATTGCTGCTTTGCAATTCTTCTTCTTTGTGCTCTTGAATTTCGTCTTGACATGAGATAAAATTATAATGAAATAGTGTTTATTAACCTTTCTATTCATAACCACTATCAAGAAGTAACATTATTTAATCCTAACAGATTCTAAATTCCTTGGAGCTGTTGTTTCCAACCTAAAGTTCTTGTGCAAAGTGCTTGCCAAATCCAGGCATCTTGAGCTGTCTCCGTGGTTAATAATTATCTTCTTGGGCCTTGGCTCGCATTTATTAACAAAATTAAGTAATTGTGTTCTGCTGCTATGCCCACTAAAACCTTCTACAGTATGCACTTCTAATTTAATCTGTACGATTCCGCTATTTTTGCCATTACTTACTGTGTACTCTTTTTCTCCTCTTTGTATTCTGCGCCCTAACGAACCCTCACCCTGATAATTAACAAATATCATCGAGTTCTTTTTATTATCAGCAAGATGCTTTAAGTACTCCACAGATGGGCCTCCCTGCAGCATGCCGGATGTTGCTAATATGACGCAAGGCCCTGTTTCCTCAATAATCTGCATTCTTTCTTCCTGGCTTCCCACTCTTTTGAATATATCAGATAGAAAAGGATTTTGGTCTTTATGAAAGATTAATTTTCTTATAGTGTTGTTTAAATATTCTGGATATGCAGTGTGGATTGCAGTTACATCCCATACTAATCCATCAATATAAACAGGTATCTTATCCATAACACCCCTTCGTACCATATCCTCAATTACAACCATTATTTCCTGGCTTCTCCCTACTCCAAGAGTAGGTATTAAGACTTTGCCTCCTCTTTTTATTGTCTCATGCACAATTTTTTTAAGCTCTTCATCACTTGTCTGCCTCTCCGGCATAAGGCTTTCTTTACCGCCATAAGTTGACTCTAAAAGTAATGTCTCAAGCCTGGGGAATATTGTTACAGCAGGCTCCAGCAAAGATGTTCTTCCATATTTCTGGTCACCGGTATACAAAATATTATGCAGGCCATTTCCTACATGTAAATGCACCATTGCGCTTCCTAAAATATGCCCGGCATTATACAAAGTAATCCTTATATCAGGAGTCACATCAGTCACTTCGTCATATTCTAATGTGATAGTGTGTTTTACCATCTCCTTTATGTCATCTGTAGTAAATACAGGATCCTTGCCTTCTGAACGCTGTATTTTGACAAAGTCTATGAGCATCAGTGACATGACATCCCTTGTTGGCTCTGTGCAGTAAACAGGGCCCCTGTAACCATATTTGAACAGATAAGGAACAAATCCACTATGGTCAACGTGAGCATGGCTTACAATAACTGCATCTAATTCATTTATATCAAACTCAGGAGCTTCCAAATAAGGGTATGGTTGCTGATCTGATGCAACATCAACCCCGCAGTCCAGCAAAACTCTGCTTTCAGGAGTTTGCAGAAATAAGCAGCTTCTGCCAACTTGTCTGGCACTTCCAAGGTAACTTATCCTTATCCATTCCTCCTTTTTTTCCCTGATCCACCCATCATAAATTCTATGGCCAACTTTGTCTAAAAACTTTCTTCTATAGTCGCTGTTTTTATATAAGACTGCTCTTATGGTTTCTATTAACTTGGATCTTATAGCCGGTTTCCTATGTATTAACGGCACCCATAAAGTTTTGCTTCTTATTTCCCTCAGGATTGCGCCTTGCTTTCCAATAGCCAATCCAGGTTTTTCAGCTTCTATTACAACCCTGGACCTTTGAGGATCAAAAATTACTTGGTCAACACCGGCTTCTTCCGGGATTATCTTCTTTATCTCTTCTTCTGCTTTTTCCATATCCATTGTGATGCTGGGGTCTGGCCTTAACTCAACGCGTTTCTTTATACTGTCAACTACCTTTTTTATGAGGCCGTTGTTGTTAAGGAAGAAGTCATCATCCTTTGTATACAGCACTATATTTGCTGCCTCAAAATTGGCCTCGCTTATCTTATCCTCTGGTAAACCTTTTAGTATCTCCTTGATTATTTCTGCCATTTATGCACCTAGAATATTTAAGAATCGTTTATTTTATCATTAATTATTTCTTAATTGTTATACTAAATAATTATTATTTTTCAGAAACCCTAAATCTCAATTTTTGTCTCAATTTCTTTTGACAAAACTTTTTTTATGCCCTCTTTGGTTATAGTGACAACGTCCATTCCATTGCCTGACGCTATATCTCTTTGGATAGCTGCATTTATTGACTTAACAGCCAGCTTAACTCCTTCATCTACACTCATATTTTTCTTGTACAATGTTTCTAAGACACCATAAACCATTACGCTTCCGGACCCTGATGTGTTGTAATCATCTATTTCCGAAATGCTTCCATCAGGGCTTAGATCATAAATATGAAATCCTGCTTCATCTTTCCCGCCAACAATAAAATGCGATATTCCGGGAATCATGCTCATCTTTCTTATGTTGTTGTAAACCATCATTGAAAGCAAATTTGCAGCTTCCTTGACACTGCTTTCCTTGTAGGTTCTTATCTGCTTTAATTTTAGTTCTGCTTTAATGTATTTTGCAAGCAATTGCACATCAGAAACTGTCCCAGCAACTGTTACAGCTATGTTATTAGTTATGCTGATTATCTTGTCAAATTTCTTATGAGCAATTAAATAACCGGATGTAGCTCTTTTATCAGCAGCTAAAACAATTCCATCTTTACATTGCAAAGCTAAAGTTGTTGTACCTGTTTTCATCAGTTCCTTATCTTCAAGCATTTTTTATCTCAAGAACTCTTGAATTGAGTGAAATCTATCTGATATTTAAATGTTATGGTTTTTGATTAAAATAGAGCAAAGAATGTTATAACTAAAACTTTTATCTTAAACTCTTCTCAAACAGATTATTTAAAGCACTGACAAAATAAGGGCTTTTTATCCATACTCCTGAATCAAACTCAGGATCTTTTCCAGCCATAACAAAGAATATTTCCTCATTATCAATATTTACAAACCTTGCATCGTGTTTTGTATTAAGAATTTCTACATTCTTTAAATCAGTCTTTACGTTTGCATTTGTATAAAATTTGACCTTGACTTTTCTTTTTGCCAGGCTCTCATTGGCCTTTCTCAGAATCTTGACTTTATGCTTGATGCCTTCTTCATTTGTAACAACTGTTGCAGTTTTCTTTGCCCTTAAAAGCATGTCTTTCAAAAACCTGTTGACATTATTTCTTCCAACAACAGAATCTGTTATGTTTTCTACATCAACTTTCTTAATACCTGTTTTATGTAAAAGCTCTAATTCCTTGAAAGTATCTGTATCTGCAAGGTTATCAACCATTTGTATCTGATGCTCTGCCTCTTCCTCTACTCTTTTTTTAACCCTCTCCATAACAGCCTCTGGCTGTACAGCTATGTATTTGATTGGCTTGCCTATCTTCATTATGATAAAGCCTTTCTTTTCTAATGATTCAAGAACATCATAACATCTGCTTCTTGGCACTCCTGATATCTCTGCCAGCTCTGATGCAGCTGCAATACCTCTGCTTAACAAAGAAGTCCATATCTTAATTTCATAGATATTAAGCTTAAACTTTTCTCTTAATTCCTGCAAACTTTCTTTTTGTAGTAACATCTTGTAACTTAGAATGGATTACTTATATTTAAAGGTTTCTATTTTATTGTTACTTTAGAGTGAGGACACAAAAGAAAGATTTATAAACGATAAATAATACACTATGAAATATGACAATTAAAAAATGGATTGGTAGGATAACTACGTGGGGATTAGCAGGCGCGCTACTTCTTACAGGTGTAGATTATTACCAGACTAACCGCGATGAAATCAAAAGATTAAATTTAGAAGTTAATGGAGCAAGATCAGAGAATAGATAACTTAAAGAATTATTTTTATCTCAAGTTGATTTTCCCAATTTACCTGAACCTGTAGTAGTGGAAGATCCTTATGATTATTGTATTATTTCGGATGATTCTAGCGATAGGGATAAAGCCAGGGCTGCTGGAGGTGCAAGGCCCAAGGGACTGTTTGATGGAAGTTTAGATTCTATAGATAGTTTAGTTCTCTCTCCAGAAAATATGGTTAGTAGTGGTAAAAATAATCCATCTAGTCGGTACCAAGTCATGGTGGTTGGAGTAGGTTATGAAGACGATTCCCTACAAAAAGATTTGGGAGACACAATAGATCATTTTGAGAGGGTGTTCCAAAATTTTAATATTGATTTTTCATATCTAAATGTTCCTGCACCAATCACTATAGTTACTGTCAAAAATACTATAAGATTACCCAATAACGATGAAGCAGATTTATTGTTTTCTAAATTAAATGAAATAATCACTATTGATAGACTAATGTTTATATTAAATACTAGCAAATACGGAGGTAGTGCTGATTTGAGTTCATTAAAAAGTACAACAGCAGTAACTGATATATATCCTATGGTTGCAGGCCAGTTTAAAAAATCAAGAACTAGAACGCATGAGCTTGCACATAGTATGGGTTTATCTGATGGGTATAATCGTTTTTATAAAGAAGATAGTTTTGGTGGCTCTGAGTTATTTAGATATCCCCACGAATTATATTATCCTGTTATAAGATCTCTTTTAGGAGTAAATCCAGAAATTGGAAGTACAGGGAATACATGTAATGGAGAACCAGCATTTAACTTTTATCCTAACCATTTTAATATCATGGGACCAAATCAACCAAATGAAGAATATTTAGGTAGGGTGAACCAAGGATTACCAGTTTTTAATCCCTTACAAGCACAAATGATGAAAGACACCATAAAAGAAACATTAGCTAATCGTGCTAACTAATTCTATTTAAAATTATAATATAAAAGAAAAAAATTAAAGAAGACTTACTCTCCTTTCTTTCTGACAACTGCAACAACAATTAAAATTGCAACTATTACCAGTATAACTTCTCCTGCAAGCAAAGCAATTAAAAATCCTGAACTTTGGAATAATGATTTTTCCTCTGTTACTGGCAATGTTGGAGCTGTTACTGTTCCAGCAGTTACTACATTTGTTGGAGTTGTATCTGTTACTGGATGCTGCACAACTACAACCTCTTCCTCCTCTTCCTCCTCTTCTTCTACTAAAATCTCACATTGAGTTACAGTTAACTCAACAATATCTGATTCTGTCTCATCCCCTTCATCAAAAGTAACCTTAGATGATATAGGGTATATTCCTGGTGCCACATCATCTGGTACAATAAATGTGAATGTTTTTGTGACATCATAATTATCATCATCCGGATCTTCACTTAAATCAAAAGTGTTTGAAAAACTAACTCCTAATTCTGTATTGGTAACTTCCAGCATAACATCGTCTTCCTCATTCTCACCTAAATTTATAACAGTACTAGTAAGTCTTACAGTTCTGCCGCACTTGATTTCTGATGGAGTCAATGCATTTTTTGTAAATATTACTTCGTTATCTTCTTTTTCTACTACTAGGTCTAACTCCATTTCAACATTTTGGCTGCCATTATCATCTGTGTCTCCGTCTGCTTCAATTAATATAGTAAACGTATCTTCATCCACTTCATAAGGAACCTCGAATTCTATGCTAACTTTCTTATCATCGTCAGCTTTAACCTTAAAATCGTTCGATTCCTCATCTATATCTTCATAATCAAAATCAACCTCTAGAGTTAATACAATATCTTCTATTTTAACATCATCATCATCAGTAAAATTATTCCCAATTTTGAAATCAAACTTAACAGTAGAACCTGGTTTTGCGTCTCTACTTATCTCTTCGTCATTCTTAAGATCCTTATCACTCCTACCATCAACTTTTACATCAACATCTGTTATGATAAGATGACCGCCATTTGTATCTTTAGCTACATTATTTCCAACAACACCTAATACCACAGGCACCATTGCTAGAACCAAAAATAATCCTATTACCGCACTTATTGTTTTGTTTAGTATCATTATTAAACCACCTAAAACCTGTGAAATTGCTACTAGTATATAAACTTTTTGTTATTGGACAATAGTAATAGAATTTTAATATCAGAAAATGGTTAAAACTGTTATACACTATATTATAGGATAGAGAAAATATACTATATTATTATTGCTGCTGCATAGCCTCATCATAATCTGATGTTCTCATACTACAGTTCTTTTTGCTCTCCCAATGATAGAAGCAGTTTTTGCCGAACTTTTCCCATCTTACACAATCAGTACAGCATGATGGTATATTTGATTTGTTTTCTTGGATTGTTTCTGTATCAGTTCTTGTTTCCATTTTAATTCATATAAATAAATGAAATATAAAAAATTTATGGTAAGAATCTTTCAGTGTGCTTAATCTTATCAGGCAGGTATTTCTCAATAACATAATTAAGGCCCCATTTTGCTAAAGCTTGCTGTTCTGCTCTGACTTTCATCTGGTTCATCTGCTTAAGAGCTTTCTGCCATTCTTTATGGTGTATAATAAATGGGTCATTCTTCAGAAGATCTTTTATCTTTTTGATGTCAACATCTTTTAAAGGATGGCTTGGCAGCTTATAATCAACAATATCCTGAGGGGTTATTCCCAAAAACTTCGCTTTTGGCACACAAAAATATTCATTGATATGCGCAGCATTGCCGGAACCTACTTTTAATGTCCTATATATAGAGCCGATTCCATAAGGATCACCATCCACAAACACATATACTGGTAATTTCCTCTCGTCACTTAAACGCCTGATAAACCTTCTTAAAGCTCTTGTTGGGACACCACCCATTGAAACTAAAATGCAATTTGCTTTTTTCCAATAATTATGTTTAAGCAATCTTTGAAACATACCTGCTGTTTCTATTGCCAGAATAAATTTTGCATTAGTTTCAAACTTCAAATGTTCAACAGAAGTGGGTATGGAATAAGCACCAGAACCGAATTTAGTGCAGTCAATCCTTATCTGCTTTCCACTATCAGGATCCTTGTCAATGACAATTAATTTACCTGCAACTTCTCCTCCTTTTTCTTCAGGAATAAAACCCAGCTGTTCACGGTTTACCATCATCATTGCTTCCAAATCATCCATTACAGTATCTGATTCTGGCTGTTCCTTAAAAGCTGCTTCTGCCCAGTTTTTAGAAATGTAATACATCTCTCTTTTTGTTGTTATATCATCATCCTTGATAATGCCTTTTGCATGAGCCATCATCCTTAATGTCTGCGCAAAAGTTTTGATTGTAGAAGCTGTTAAAGTCCTCTCTTTCATCTTCCCAAGCAGCTCAAAAAAACCTTCTTTAGGGTCATATTTAACATTAGTTAATGCCCTTAGAGGCATCTTAAGCTCAGGAGCTTTTTTCTTCTTTATTCTGGAATAGACATCATTTGCTGTATCTGTTATTTCATTCACAACAGAACTGCTTTTTGTTTTTTTCATTTTTAATTATTAAATTTTATTTCAATTAATTTTTTGTTTTTATTTTTTATAATTTATTAGTTTTGAATTATTATTTTTATTATTGTTTATTTTTGATTGGTTTTTTAGTCATTGTTATTTTTTATTGAAGTTTTTTTATTCTTTTTCTTCTGTACTTTCTTCCTCTGTTTCATCCTTACCTATTTTCGCAAACTCCTCATCATATTCAAGATTTTTGGCTTCTATCTCTTCCATTTCTCCTCTTTTCTTTTCAAGTATTTCTGCCAATAATTTCTCAATTTTTTTCTCATCAGTTTCATTTAATTTTAGCAATTCCTTTAATGCTTCCCCTACATGAGGTATGAACAATTTGATATAGTCTCTTTTCTTGCCTTCAAACTGAATGCGCCTTTTCTTGCCGACATAGCTTGCAAGCTTTCTACCGCATTCCTGCAAAGCTAATTTAATCTCTTTGATAATTTCAGAATAATGAGCTATTGCTTCCTTGCTTTCAGAAGTAAAAGGAACCCAGACAGATGCAATATGCACAACAACAGTTATAGGACCTATAGGCAGCGCTCCACGGCTCTGGCTTAGCCCGTAATTTCTCCATGCAGTGTTAATGACAGACCTTGTTACTGCACAAGCACCCTGCTGATATAATAGAGGAACTCTATTCGCATACCTTAACAAATGCATACTTCCTTCTGCATTTTGTTCACCGCCATAAGCAACAGCTGCTTCAACAATAAACGGATTTCCGCGATAAACACTAGGTGGTCTTGTAATAGCAGCGTAAAACTCTGCGTTTATTTCTTTTCTCAAGCCTTTTTCTAATAATTCCTGTCCAATAGGGCTTATGCAATCTACTGGTGGCGCAATTATCTTTGTTTTCTTTATGCCTTCAATTAGTTTTTCAGCGTCTTCTCTAGTTATATTTTTTGGCTTTGTATTTGGAAGTACAGCAGCATTTTCACAAATCTGCTTTGCAGTTCCAGAACCTACCCTGGAAAATTCACTTGTCAAAAAACTCTGCAAAGTCCTGGATTCTGTCATTTTCAGCATGGATAATAAAACACCCATCTCTATACCATAAGGATGCGGTTTAATTTCAACAGCTTTTTTAGGCAGCTCTTCAGAAGCTTTAGCAAAAATTATCTGTTCAGATTTTGGATTTGTGTAAATTAATGTGACATGAGGATTTACAATAGCTGTCTGCTTTAGATACTGGTCAACACTTTGGTCTCCTTTTTGGTAGCTTCCTTCCAAGTCCATCTCTATCCTTGTCCCGTGCTCTTTCTCCCATTTAACTGTTTCTTCTTTAATAATCTCCGGCTTGTTGTTTTGCGTGTCAATATGCAGCTCATAATATTGCGCATCATGCCTTTTGCTTATTCTGGAAGTTATTCTTGCAGGCTTTCCTGTTGTTAATTGTGCATACAAGACAGAAGCGCTTATTCCAATTCCTTGCTGACCTCTTGATTGCGATAACTTGAAAAATTTGCTGCCATACAATAACTTTGCAAAAATATTTGGGATTTGTTTTTTTACAATTCCAGGGCCATTATCCTCAACAACAACCCTGAACTTATCTTCTGCCATCTCTATAACTTCCACATTTATTTCCGGAAGGATATTAGCTTCCTCGCAGGCATCTAAACTGTTATCAACAGCTTCCTTAATTGTCGTTAACAAAGATTTCCTAGGATTATCAAAACCCAATAAATGCCTGTTCTTTTCAAAAAAGCTGGCAATAGAAATATCTCTTTGTTTCTTCGCTAATTCAATTGCAATTGGTACATCTTCTGCCATTTCTTTAAACAACGGAATTCCACCAATTTTTAATTGGTGGAATGAGTAGTGCTCGAAAACCACTCCTTATTGGTGGAATTCCGAGCATCAAAAACCACCTGAAAGTGAAGCTACTGAAATCATGCCACCCATCTCTGATGGGTGGTTTTTGACAATTTTAATTGTAGCTTGTTTAAATAGTTAATTGTTTTGTGAGCTGTAAAGTAAACGTCAGGTATATTTTTCTTTAGTACAGAAATATTTATATATGATATGTTGTAAGGTATACAAAAAAAGAGTTCTGATAGATGGAGGTTATATGTACTTATTATTAATGCTACTAATAATTGCTATCATTGGTATAGCTTGGTCAATTGTTTTTTATAATAAGATCTTTAATGTAGCCTCAAAAATAATACATAAAATAAGACTTTTTGTTTGGTATAATAAAAATTTTGTTGATATTTCATTCTTAATATCCTACGCTATTATTCAACTAATATTTATACTTCAAATTAGCAAACCTAATGCTGATGTCGACCTTCTTGTTACTCTATTTGTATTAGCTTTACTTACAATATTAGGTATTGAAAGAATATTTTTAAAATCAAGATTTGATTCTTTATCTGAATTATCAAATAGCATTATGCAAGACTACAATATATTAAAGGAAAAGTATCATGCAACATTAGGGAGAGAAAAACAATTGATTAATTTTATGAAGATTTGGAGAAAATAACATGTCCGTAGAAAGCTTTAAATATAGGGTATATCATTATACTCTTGTTTGATATGGTGAGATTATGACTGATAAAGAATTTATTCAATATGCTGAGAGAGAAAATAGAAATGATAAAACTGAAATTAAAAAAAATGGTGATAGGGTAGAAGAGACATATGATAAATTTAAGAAAACAATTAAATAAAAATTATTTTTTCTAATTCTTTAAAGCACTTGTCAATTTAATCCTCCTAAAAAATCAACCCATCTCAATAATCCTTTTCCTCTTCATCTCTCTCCTCTTATTTTCTAACCAGTTGTAGACGCTTGCATGAGTGCTTCCTTGCAATAAAGCTTCTACTGCGCGTTTTGCCATTGAAGCTGATTCCGCAGTTCCGATAATGCTTACCGATTTTCCATAAACAGAAATGTAAGCTTCAGAAAGCTCTTCTATCAATCTTCTGGACTTGCCTTCTTTTCCTATTACTCTTCCTTTTAATCTTAAAAGAGTATTTTTTGATTTTCCAGTAAACTCATTCAACCCAATATATTCAAAAATGTAGTCCTGTTTCAATAATAATTTTGCAATTTCAGGATTAAAACCGCGGCCAATAGCTCTGATAACCTCTCTTGCAGTATACAAGCCTAAAGCATCTTCACCATAAATAAATATATCTCCTTCCAAAGAATCAACTTTTACCTCGGTTTTTGTATCTGTTTCTATGTTTTTCTTGACTTCTCCACCTTTTCCTATCAATACTGCTACACGTTCCTGCGGTATCTTTAGTTCATATGAAAATTGAGTCATAGGCAGAATGAAAATATTATTTGCTATTAAAAGGTTTTTATTTTTAATTATTTTACATTTTTTTATTTTTTAAACAACGGAATTCCACCAATTTTTAATTGGTGGAATGAGTAGTGCTCGAAAACCACTCCTTATTGGTGGAATTCCGAGCATCAAAAACCACCTGAAAGTGAAGCTACTGAAATCATGCCACCCATCTCTGATGGGTGGTTTTTGACAATTTTTAATTTATTTTATTTAATTTTTTTGTTGCTTTTATTTCATTGCACTGATTATTTGAACGAAACCTTTAAATATACCTTAGATTTAACAATATCTCTATCACCACCGTCGATATTTTAGATATACAAATTCTAAAATTTAACATTGATATTAACGTACCAGATATTGTTATCCGGTATGTATAGTTTTGTAAAATGCGACCAATAATAAGCGTAAAGCAAATCCTAAGGATATTAGAACAGAAATCCTGTTGATCCTGCGGGAGGTTGCTGCTATTGGGATTCGACTAAG
>CAZTBE010000028.1:0-13624 GCA_964611745.1 uncultured Methanosarcinales archaeon
ATATGTAGGCACTAGCAATAAAAGAATTATAATCATAACAGTAATCTTTGATACATACTTATTTACTTGCAAGCCTTTTGCAATCCAAACACTAGCGTACCTATAAAGATGTCCGAGTGTAATACCAAACCCTATTGCAAATGCAGGCACTAAAAGCAAAGTAAATCTTACCCCCTTTGTGCTTGCGTATGTTGTAGCAATAAACCATAGGATAAGTAAAATAGCATATTTTATATCTATGCTAGAGTCAGATTCCCATAGAGCTATTATGATTCTGATGACTATAGGGATGCTTATTAATATCAAAAAGGTATTCAAATCTTGGATAAATGGTTTGTTTTTCGATAAAAGTATTATCAGATACCATACTAATACACCAATAATAAACCATAATTTTTTACGCTCTTTGGATGTTAGTGTAAGCGTGATGCCCATCAGGGCTATTAAGAAAAAATAGAATTTTCCTAGGCCGACTTGGTTTATTACATTGTTTAGAGAAGCTGGATTCTGTTCTGCTACTGTTGTAAGAACATTGGGCCATACTGTTGTGATGCCTACCTCTTTTTGCTTTGCAAATCCTCCAGGATTTTTTGCGAATTGAGTAAAATATTCAAAATTACCAACCATACTAACACTTAATGCCGAGATTATGAAAAATACTACTAGGAATATTAATGATTTTTTTATTTCCATTCTTTTAAAGATATTAGTAAGATTCCTGGTTAATTCTTTTCTATGCACAAATGTATAGTATGCTATGTAAAAAACAACAGAGATTAAAACAAAATCAAAAATATACCACCAGCCACCCCATGTAAGACTATACAAGCCTACTAGGATACCGTTTATGGCGCTTAAAATTATGCTGTTTTTCATATTCTTTGCTTCTAGAGCCTCAATAAATAGCCATGCTATGAACAATGGAAACATCACGTTATAAGCATCTGTATCAGCAAAACCGCCTACGGTCCTAGTTAAGAAAGAAGGGTGTATCGCGACAACGGTTGCTGCTATAAAACCCCCAAAATTACCAACAAGTTTTCTAGTTATAAAAAATGTGGGTATTATAGACAAAGCTGAAATCAAGACAGGAACAAAAAATACAACTGACATTAGATTAAGATTTTTGTTGAAAAGACTCAAGAATTTGAATAAATACGCTTCAAAATATGCATGGAACACATCAGGAGGTACGAATCTTCCTTTAGGCGCTAGCATATGGTTGTCCCATGGACGGTCTTCTCTTAGTTCATCTCCGGGATGGCCATTTTTTAATATATTTTGAGCATGCCGCATCCAGAAATAAGGGTCTATCGCGAGCAAATAAGTCTGGCCTGTATCATCCTGCAATTTTGATTTGGCATTAGCAGAAAGTTTTTTTATTTCTGGATCAATTGATGCTTTATTTTTTTTTAAGAACTGATCGAATTGTTCATTGACTAACTTTTGTTTATTTGCATCTGGTAGATTTGGATACTGTTGGTTTATTTGGTTTAAAATGTTCGATTTAATATTATTATGGATACTATTTTCTGCCCATTCATCTGTTACTGGTAAATATGCTGGCTGTACCCTTAAAAAAATAGATAGGAATATTGGGATTAATAACAGGAATATAATTCTGTGCTGCATAAAAAAATCTGAAAATTTTTTGAAATCCAACGAAATATCTTCATCAGACTCAGTTTCTTTGCCAGACCTCTTAAATATATTTTTGATATTCTTTAGTTTTGAGAAGTCTATAGAAATTTCATCATCATCTTTTTCCGTTTTTGTTTCTGCAGTTTCAGCTACTTCTTTTTTTATTTCACCACTTCCTTTTATTTTTTTGAAAATGTTCTTTATTTTTCCAAAATCCAACGAAAATTCCTCATCGGAATTTTCTGGGATGCCAGAAATCTTAGATTTCTGAGCATCTATATTTATCTCATCATCATTTTTTTGCTCATCTTGTATTGTCTCTGTGGTTTCATCTGATTTATGTTCTGTTTTCGTATCTTTGTTCTCTGGTTCTGTAGCCACTTCTGGTTTTTCTTCTTCTTGTTCTGGTTTTCTATCTACTTCTTCTTTCTTTCTCTTGAAAAAGGCCTTTATTTTGCTTAAGTCAATAGAAATCTCATCGTCTTTTTCTTCACGAGAAAATTCTTTAGAATTTTCTGTGTCCTGAAAAATTTCATTTTTCCTGACTTCCATAAAACCACACTTTGTTTAGTGTCTGGAAAGGTATATTTTTTAAAAAGCTTTTGATTTGAAACAATAAAAAATTAATGCTTTATTCAAAATGTTTATATAATACTGATTTTGACCCCGGTTTAATAATCATTTTATTTTACCATGAAATCTAAAATAATGAATCCAAAGTTCAAAAATGCGCTGGATCTTTTTTTGGTAAGCTTTTTGTTCTTATTTTTAGAAATAGCATTTATACGCTGGATTTCAGGATATGTTAAAATTGTCGCTTATTTTACTAATATAATTCTAATTTCTGCATTCCTAGGGGAGAGATAGGATTACTAATAAAAAAACGCAAATACATAAACTATTTTCCTGCCATTATCCTTTTGCTGATAGCAGCTGTATTCTCTTATCAGATTTTATATGCCTCTTACATTGATTTGAATATAACTCCAGATATAGATACCCTAACTGAAACTGGTCTTGAATCAAAAACAGTTTCTGAAAAGAGCTTTTTGGCAAAGGTGTTACTGCCCGAAGGAGAATGGATCTGGGGCACATCAACTTTTTTAATCTATGTTGTGCCATTTTTCTTTTTTCTGAATGCGCTGATATTCATCCCCATAGGGCAATTGCTCGGAGAAAAAATGAAAAAATTTCCTCCACTTAAGGCATACACTATTGATATTTCCGGCTCTCTAGCGGGGATTTTTGCGTTATCAGCTCTTAGTTTTTTTTCTGTTCAGCCTATTTGGTGGTTTTTGTTTGGATTTATCATTTATTTGAGGTTCTTGACTAATTTTAAATCCAAAGCAATCGGAATAGTCTTTTTTGCAATATCTTTGGTCTTTATAGGCTTACTTGGGTCTAATACTTTTTGGAGCCCGTATTATAAAATAATCATGGAGGAGCCTAACAAATTTGGAGAATTCACATTAACTGTTAATGATGATAATATACTTACATCTGTCAACTTTAGCAGATTTGAAAACATTAAAAATCATTATATATTGCCCTATTTGTTTAAACAACCAAAAAATGTATTGATTGTCGGAGCAGGAACCGGGAATGATGTATATGTGGCATCATTAAATAATGTGCCAGATATAGACGCAGTAGAAATAGACCCGACAATAATATCATTTGCCGATTTCCACCCAAACAAACCGTATGATGATAGTAATGTCAATGTTATTGTTAATGATGCGAGAAATTACATAAAAACCACTGACAAGAAATATGATATGGTTGTTTATGGTTTGCTAGACAGCCATCGTGTATTTGCTCAGCAATCAAGTGTGCGGCTTGATAACTTGGTATATACCAAAGAAGCGATGGAAGAAACTAAAAAAATTCTGAAAAATGACAGTGTTGTGGCATTAAGCTTTTGGGTTGGGAAAGATTTTATTGAGACAAAGATATTCAATCTTTTAAAATCAACATTTGATTTAGAGCCGCTTGTTATTAAAACAGGAAGTGTAAAAACTTTTATAGTTGGTGAAGATGTAAAAAAGATTGAGCTTCCATATGGATTGCCTTACACTCAGATTAAAGATATCCCGGTTATTGTTCCGAGCGATAATTACCCATTCCTTTATTTAAAAAATAAATTAAAGGATACAAGTTACATCAGGATCCTTATCATTATTTTGTTAATCACTTTCTTTATGCTTATGTTCTTGACTTCAGGTTTTAAATCATTATCCTGGCACTTTTTCTTTTTAGGTGCAGGATTTCTGCTTATCGAAACTAAGAGTATCACAGAAATGGCCTTAATGTTTGGATCAACATGGATTATCAATTCATTTGTTATAGGGGGAATTTTAATCATGATATTATTTGCGAACTATTATGTGTCTACATTTAAAATCAATATTAAACACTTTTATCTGTTCTTGCTATTGTCAATAGTAATCAATTTTTTAATGAAGCCCAGCAGTTTCCTTCAAGATGCTTTAATATTCAAAATTATTGCAATACTGATAGTTTCATCTCCGGTGTTTTTTGCAGGTGTGATTTTTGCAACCTCATTTAAAAAAATTAAAGATATACCAAACAGATTCGGTTCTAATATTCTTGGCGCTGTTTTGGGCGGAGCATTAGAGTACAGTTCACTGCTTTTTGGAATTAAGGGATTATATATAATCGCATTTGTAACTTACATACTTTCGTATATCCTTATCAGAAGATAAAAGAGATTTATGTTGTAATATTAGTTGACTTAAATAATAATTTTGTAAATAATAAAAACTTCGGCTCTCTTAATAATAAATTTAGAACTAGGGATATTGGGGTGTCTCTGTCATATTTTTTCAAAATCTTTTTTACTTTTTCCTGCGACATTAATTTAAGCAAATAATCATAATCTTTATCTGAGAATTTATTTAATGTGTTTCTTATCTTTAGGTGTAATAATAATTCTTTTCTTGATTGTCTCTTAAATTCTTTATTATAGTTTTTTTTGTTGATAATACAGTCGCATAAAGTATGCGCTGCTTTAAGTGAAGAGACAATCCCTCCACCAGTTGTAGCCTTTACCTGTGTTGCTGCATCTCCTATTAAATATATATTGCCTTTTTGTATAATCTGTTTTGGGTTATAAACAGGAATAACTCCAGATTCCCAGCATAAAACTTTTTTCCCATTAGTCCTTTTTTTGAGGAATTTGTAGAAGTAATTTTTTGCATTTTTGAAAGCGCCTAAGCCTAATCTTACAGTATCTTCTGATTCCGGAACAACCCAGCCAAAGAAATCTGGAAAATTACTGCCAAAATATGTTTCAAATTTATCAAGATCAGTTTTTAGTTTTACTTTTGCCTGCATTCCAATGTAAAATTTCACATTTGAATTCAACCCAGCGGATTTTGCAACAACTGAAGAAGGGCCATCTGCTCCTATAATGATGTCTGATTTTATTTCTGCAATCTTATTATTATTTTTATTCTTTATTTTTAGTGTATTTTTGCCATTGAAGTCAATAAATTGGTGATTAGTTAATATTTTGACTCCTTTGTCTGTTGCTGTGTCAGCCATGAATTCGTCAAATTTATTGCGCCATAGTACTATTTCATCTGTGTTAGCTTCTATCCTATTATTTTTACTGATAACAATAACCTTATTGCATCGATTTGCTATTATATTATTAGGCAACTTAATGGATTTTTCAATAGAACCAGTCACTATTCCGGTGCATTGAACTGGATTTCCTATTTTTTTATGATCTTCTATTATTGTAACAGCTTTTCCTTTTTTCGCAAGAAGATAGGCAAGATAGCTTCCAACAGGGCCTGCTCCGATTATTGTTATCATATTTTTTGTGGATTAGAATTAATTTATTAATGTTTGTACGTTCCCGTACAACAGTGTATAGGGCTATCTTCGATAGCCCGAGACGGCTCGGGATGCCGCAGACGTCCCTATACGCTGTTTTACGGGCGCGTAAAAAATCGCAATATTTAAATATTGGTTTTTATAACTTAATAATAGTCATTAAATGTATCTACTGGAGTATGCTAAAATAGCGAAACATTTAAATATAAGTGAAGGATATTCCATTTAAAATTAAAATTAAATTTAAAAACACGGGGGAGGTTTATTAAAAATGATGAAAAATATTTTTAGTTTATTGACGGTATTCCTAATCGGGGTTTTAATGAGCTCTGTTGCTTTTGCAACAGTTGCAATTGATAGTGTTAAAGTTGATGGAACAACCATGACACAAAGTTCCACAAATATGATTCTTGGTGTTGAGAGAGGAGATGAAATAGAAGTTAAAGTGACATTTACTCCTGACGCTGATGCAGATGATGTTGAAATAGAAGCTGTCCTGAGAGGAATAGACAGTTCAAATAAAGTTGAAGACATTACAGACACTTTTGATATCAAAAACGGAGTGTCATATGTGAAGAAGTTGCACCTTCCATTAATTGAAAAGATGGATCAGGACAGGTACTTGTTGAGAGTTAGAGTAACAGACAGAGATTCTGCAACAGTAGAGCAGACATATTCATTAGAAGTTGACACAGAAAGACATAATGTTGAGGTAAGAGATATTGTACTTTCACCAAACACAGAAGTTAAAGCAGGAAGGGCATTGCTTGCAAGTGTAAGAGTAAGAAACAGGGGAGAACAGGATGAAGACGGAGTAAAAGTCGTTGTAAGCATACCAGGGTTAGGAGTTTCTGCTGCTGACTTTATTGATGAGCTTGAGGCAGAAGATGAAGATGACGACCAAGCAACAACTGAAGAGATGTTCTTAAGAATACCTGATAATGCAGAAACAGGCGAATATAAGATAAGAGTAGAAGTATTTTATGATGATGGCGACAAAAAGAATTCAAAAGAGACAACAATCTTTGTTTTAGGACAAGATAAGGCTGTTGGGAAACCTAAAGCAGAAGAGAAGACAATAATAACAGTTGCTGTTGACAAGCAAAATGTTGCAAGAAGTGGAGGAGAAGTCGCTTATCCAGTAACATTGACAAATGCAGGAGCAAGCTCAAAGACTTATACAGTAAGAGCTGATGGCGCTGCATGGGCAAATTTTAGAGTGAGCCCATCAAATGTTTTAGTAATAGGCGCACAGGAAAGCAAGGCATTTACTGTTTTTGCATCTGCAAATGAAAATGCGCCATTAGGCGACCAAACATTTACAGTAACAATTAATAGCGGGGATAAAGTACTTAAACAACTTCCTTTAAGTGTAAGTGTCCAGGAAGGACAAGCAAGCGGCGTTTCAAAGGTAAAGAGAGGCCTTGAAGTTGGCCTAGTCGTTTTAGTGATTCTTCTTGTAATAATCGGCTTGATAATCGGCTTCAGCAAGCTTAGAGGAGAAGACGAAGAAGAAGATAATGAAGAAGGAAAAGAATACTATTAGTTTTCTTTTTTTATTTAATTTTTATATTTTATTTGATTTCTTACTAGGTATACTATGCCCAAAATGAATGCTAAAAAGCTATTTTTGAATTTATTGCTGTTTATTGTAACCTTAATTAGCTTAGTTAGCATAGTTAATGCACAAGAAGATTTTACAGCATCTTCAACTGGAACTGTGAATCTGTGTCCCTGCTCAAACCAGGCATATACTGTCACTGTAGAAAATACAGGCACTATAGCAAGTTCTTATGTGGTTTTAGCAAACGGGGCTGCAAAAGAGTGGGTTACCTTTAATCCAGATAAGTTTATTTTGAATCCAGGACAAAAAGGGGCATTTTCCGTTATAGTAAATTCTGTCTGTAATACTGAAGGAGATTATGATTTAGAGACCTTTATAATAGCTAATAATAGATTAACAAAGGTTGTCAAACAGGCTCTTAAGTTTTCTCAATGCTATGATTATTCTTTAGATTATGGAGAAGTTGTTGAAGAAGCCAGGGAAAGTATAAGCTTTTTACCATATGAAAGCCCTTATCTTTTATGCAAAAATGAGCAGAAAGCAGTCCCTATTTTGATAACAAACAATGAAAATTTTGGAAATAAATATAAGGTATTTTTGGATGCTCCAGAATGGGCAAAACTGAATGTTGATAGCGCAAGTCTTGTAGCAAAGAAATCCGGTATTTTTCTTATTAATTTTGATACCACAGATATAGAAGGCAAATTTAATTTTAAATTAAATGCCATAAGCGAACTTGGCAAAGTTCAAAGAAAAAAGAATATTGAGGTCAATGTAGAGGAATGTTATGCTTTAGAGATTGAGCTGGAAAAAGAAAAAGATACTATTTGCAGCGGAGAAGATAAAAGTTATGAAATTACAGTTAAAAATATTGGAGCCTTAGGCCAGAATGTAAAGCTGGAATTAGACGCTCCGGAATGGGTAAGCTTAGGAAATGTATCTTTTTTTGACTTAAATCCAGAAGAAGAAAAAACTGCAACATTAAGTGTGAATCCTGAAGATGATGTCTCTGGAAGCTTTTTAGTTACAGCGCTTGCTATAATTGAGAACAAGACAAAATCAATTGATGATATGCAATTTGATGTTGTTCCCAAGTTGGCATGCTATCAAGCAGATATAAGCACAAAAACAAGCGTAACTAATCTTTATAGCGAGGATCTCTTTTTTGCTAAGGTGAGGAATGACGGGATAAAAAAAACTCATTATAAGGTAAGTTTGGATGGTGTATCCTGGGTTAGTGTAAGCCCTGAAACTTTAGAACTAAATTCAGGACAAACAGGAAATCTGAATTTAATTGTAAATCCGGGTACAGGTGTTGAGCCAGGAACGTATGGCGTTAAAATAAACCTGGACAGCAATGGCGCCGTATATTCTAAAAATGTGGATCTGGTGCTTAGGAAAGAAAGCGAATTTATGAAAAAGTTAAAAGAAAATGTAAAGTTCTACCAATATTATATTTATTTGCTTATTGTAATTGTTATTTTGATTATTATTTTCAGAAAACCAATAATCAGAATAAAAAATAAGACGCAAAAAAACTATGAGAAATATAAGGTCAAGCAGGAAAAATTGAGGGCTTTGAAGATTTCAAGAAAGGAAAAGGAAGAAGAAAGAAAAAAAGAAGAAGAAAAAAAGAAGAAAAAAGAGTTAGAAGAGAAAGAAAAAGCCAGGAAAAAAGAAACAGAAAAGAAAGAAAGTAAAAAGAAAATAAAAATTTTGAAAAAGATTTCTATAAATAAATTATGGTATTATGTATTGTTATTTGTCGTTGCTGTAATCTTTATAGGGCATAATGCCAGATTATTTAATGCAAAATATCTTCATATTTACATCAAAAATATATTTATTGGATATCTGTACTATATATTAATAGGTGTTGGCACAATCGTTGTTTTGTTTTTATTGGTTTTGTTTTATAATTATCTTGGCAAAAAGGGAAAGATGCCCAAAAATCAAAGATTTTTGGCACCAACTACGTTGGAAAAGAAGAAAGTCAAGAAAGTCGTAAAAAAAGCAGAGAAGAAAACAAAGAAAGGAACAGAATGGTATAATAAGCCTTCTTATGTAATCGCTATTTTTCTCCCTATTATTATCCTGCTTGCAGCTCTTGCTTACCTAAACCTTTTTGATGATATAAGGGATTTCTTTGTTTTGTATCAATATTATTTTGTTTTAGGAATATTGATTCTTATAGTTATAATATTGTTGATAAGGTTCTACAAGCCGCTGTTTGAGTTTTTGAAAGAATAAATGGTGGGGATGCAGGGAATTTCATAAGATTTCTCTTAATTTGAACCCCGATTCAAGGCTGTCTTCAAGGAAATTTTTATCATTGCTATTTCAGCTCAAATCTCCATTTACTGGAGGCCCCGATAATAGCCAGGTTATAAGACATCCCCATTAAGACAAAAGAATTATTTGACGCTATTTAAACATTATTATTTTTGTGCATGCCTGCACACTAGCGTATAGGGACGTCCGCGACGTCCCTAGACTGAGCACTAATTGGATGTTCATCTTATTGTTTTCCAAAATCAATTTTATCTCCAATCTTCGTCTTTGAGCTTTTTATTGCGCCTTTTAGCAATTCTATAACATACATTGCCTTATTTTTGGGGGTGTAGAATACAAATGGCTTGAAGTTTTCTTTTATCTCCACGACAATTTTGTTTTTGTTGAGGAATAAAACATCAATGGGGTAAAAAACAAAAAGCATGTGCAGAGGAATTATTTTTTCTTTTTTGAAAATAAAAATTAATGATCTGGGTCTGGAGAACATCAATCCAATGCTTTTGGAAAAAATATTTTTACATAGCTTTGCGTTTTTTGCAAGCAAAGTTTTTTTTGTCGTGTTTTTTATGCGCATTTTTCAATAAAAATTTATTTCTTTTGTATTCTGGAAAATATATGTTAATCGAAAGCTTTAAATATAATTGCATTTTTTCATTTTTTATTAAAAAATTGGATGGTGATAAAAAAATTCTGACTATAAAAAATAATTCCAATTAATTTATTAATATCAAAATCAATATCATCTTAACAAAAGTCACAAACGAAACATTTAAATATATGTTGTGGGATAAGTTAAACAAAATATATTTTTAGTGGTTTAAATCGGGTTGAAGGAATAATATTCGATTATTTCCTTATATGTTTTTAGTAAAAGGGGAGTCCAATAATGGAAAAAGAGGGTAAGGTTGATTTATTATCGATTATAATTTTATCTATTGTTATCTTTCTAGTTTATGTTGTGCTGGTTCTTGCTAATCTAAACATGGGCGGGGGAGTTGAAGCGACATTTCCAGAGAATAATACCAATGCAAGCGCAACTTTTGGATATAGCCCGAGTGCTGGAAATGCTTCTTTTAACGCACTAACTCCGCAGTTTCATTGTACTGCTAGAGCCAATACTACAGTTGGTAATGTAACTAATGTTTCTTTATACATAGGCACAGCACCAGGAGGATGGGGCGACTTAATTGAGAACCAAACAGTCAACGTATCTATAGATGCTGGTGAAGAATCAGTTGTTATTATTAATGTAACGAGTGCTTTTAATGAAGGAGTTCACTGGTGGTTCTGTAGGTCGACAGACAATGGAAGTGGGGTGGCTGGTACAGGCACCGCAAACTATAACACAACTCTAAACAGGACATTTACAATTGACAAAACTGGACCATATTTAACTACTAATGTTACTAATACTTCTAATGCTGCGGTTTCTACTGAAGATGTCGTTTACTTTGCAGTGAACTTTACAGATCAATACACTTCTATTCATACGGTAAGGCTTTTTGTAAATGCCAGTGGTGCTGCAAATAATGAGGTTAATATTACTGCTGATTCTAGTGGAAGTTTGGTGCAAGCAGGAAATGATACAATGGTAAATTTATCTTATACAATACCGGGTCATTTGCTTGATGATGTTTTGAACTTTACTTTATGGGTAAATGATTCTGTAAATAATGTAAACATGAGTCCTGCAGTAGTATTAAGGGTTGATAGGGATGCAACTGGTCCTGGTATTAATTTAACTTCTCCAGTATCCTTATTTAACCAATCTAGTGGAACAGTAAGCTTTAACTTTACAGCAATTGATAATAACAAGACTGCCGGGTATGAGTTTACATGCGGCATAAATATATCATTAACCTCATCAGCAGGTAATTTAGAATTTGCTAATATAACCAACATACAAGTCACTAATGGGACCTCTCAGGTAAATTCAACATCAGATAAATCAGTTGGATTATCTAATGGCACATATATGTGGAATGTAAGCTGTACAGATAAAGCTGGCAATTTAAACACATCTTTGTCTCAAAACTTTACAATTGACCAGATAGCTCCTGTACTTGTTAACTTCTCTATTAATGGTACGGGTGCTGTAGATTTTCTTGGTAGTGATAGTAGTGCAAACCCGCCGTTTGAAGGTGCTAGTAGATCATGGGCTCAAGGAAGATCATTCACTGCAATTGGAAACTTTACCGATAATTTAACAAAGTTGCTTGAAGCGGATTTACAGTTCTACAATACTAGTCTTGGTGATTGGCAGACAATCAATACAACTAAAGATGATACGAGCAATAATATAACTTCTGCGACGAGTGCAGAGGCGGTTTTTAACCTGACTTTTACTCCTCCAAGTGGACGTAATGAATTTGAAGGTAATAATGTATCATTTAGACTTTTAGTTAATGACACACTGGGAAATATGAATAAATCATCAAATATTGTTAATATAACAATTAATATTAATGATACTTATGCGCCTACTATAACTATAAATGCTACTGCTGATGGTGTGGCTATGATAAATGGCAGTAATATAACTAGTTCAATACCCTTAATAAGTTGGGCTGTAGCTGAAAATAATAAATTAACTAGTATAAATGTAAGTGTTGATGGTGCTTATAAATTAGGAACTGGAGAAAATACTTGTAAAACATTTGGCTATTATACATCTAGCGATGTAGATGCAGATAATGTAGAAGCAAGAAGGAATTCCTCTTTCCAAGTTGCAGATACTTCTTCATGTAGATTAAGCAATGGAACACATTTCATCAATATAACTGCAACAGATATTTGGGGCAATATAAGGGGGATAGGTTGGACTTTTTCCGTGGATACAATTGGACCTACAATTGATATTACGCCGGCAAATAGTACAAATATGACTACTTTATCTATTGGAATTATAGTAACCAATACTGATGATTATAGTAGTGTTCCAACAACTACATGGACAAGTAGTTGTGGTGGAAGTGGAACTTATGTAAGCGGAACAGCGTTTTATCCGTTTAATGATTCAAGTGGTGCATGTACTGGAGCTGCTGTAAGAACATTAACAATAACAGCTACAGACCAAGCTGGAAACACAAATACTTCATCATTCTTGTTTGGAGTGGATAATACTGCTCCAAGTGTAACTGCAATCAATCCAACTGATGGTGCAGTAATAGACCAAGTAGTAGATGGCATTTCAACACTAAACTATAGTGCTAAAGATGTCTTTGGCAAAGTGTCTTATATTGGATATTATTTAGATGATGATGCATCTCCTACACAACTTAATTATAGTGAGAGTGGTCTTGGTCAAGTAAATACAGAATTTTATGGAAATCTATCATCAATAAACTTTACAGGGGGAGACCATACCTTAATATTTACAGCAAATGATTCAGTAGGCAATTGGTATAATGACACTGTTACATTCGTTGTAAGGGCACCGATACCTTTAGCAGACTGGGTAATAGGATTAAATGCTACATTAGGTACAGAATTATCAATAGGTCCAGTATTTAGAGTTAAGAATGATTCTGAAGAATACAATGATAAAACGGATAGTCAATTAACCAATGAGACATATGAAATTTTATTGAATGTGAATTCAACAGGAACACCTATCAATATTACATTGAGTGATTTAGATGGTTCAACTGCAAACTGGGAAAAGATTAATTCAACTTATATTAGAACAAATGATTCTAATGCATATCCTGGAATCCAGAATAACTGGACAAACACAATACTACATATGGTCTATGTAAATAATAGCATAAATGAGTTTGTAGAAAATACAAATAGCTATTATGGGACTGTAACTTTTCCTATAAATGATTCATTAGTAGAAGAATTCTGGTGGGTTGAGGATGAAAGTGACCTCATAACAGATACCGGTAATAGATATAATATAAGTCAGTGTGGTCAAACAGGCGGGGGAGATACTACCTTTAGTGCAACCCGTACAACACCATGTTGGAATTATACAAGTGGAGGAAGAACAGAGATTTATGTTCCACACTTTAGCATGGTTGTAGCTGTGAATGATACACAACCACCTACTGTAACAATAAATAATCCTGCGACAACACAGAGAATAAGTGGCTTTATTCCAAATATTACTGTAAGTTCTGACGCAGTTAGTTGTAAATATGACCTTAATATAACAGATTCAACTAAAACTTCGGCTACAGCTAATGTATCAAGTTCAGCAACTGCTGGAATAATTGGTAACAATAACATTTGTACATGGTCTGAGATTAGGTTTAAGGA
>CAZTBE010000029.1:0-13613 GCA_964611745.1 uncultured Methanosarcinales archaeon
TATATTCATGCACTTTTTGCATCAACGAGCATCTTAACAAAATCCATAATCACAAAAATTATAGGGAAAAAAGCATTCCAAGATATGTAGATGAAGTAAAGTATTTCAAAGATAAATATGGACTAGAATATGTGTATCTCCTTGCAGAAATGTTTCTCCCAACCACAAAACAAAGAATAAGAGATTTCTCGCGATTATGGAAAGAGAAAGTAGGTTTACCTTTCTGGTGTGAATTAAGAATAGAGGGAGTAGATGAAGAGAATGCAAGATTAATGGAAGAGGCAGGCTGTTCTTCTATAACTGTAGGTATAGAATGCGGAAATGAAGAATTTAGAAAAAAAGTAATTCACAGGATGATGAGCAATCAGGAAATAATAGATGCCTGCAAAATTCTTAAGAAAACAAAAATACAGATATCTGGAAACAGCATAATAGGATTTCCTGGAGAAACCAGGGAGATGATATTTGATACTATTGAGCTTAATAGACATTTAAGCCTTGACAACACAATGGTCCATGTTTTTAGCCCTTACAGGGGAACCAGCCTTTATGATCTTAGTGTTGAAAAAGGGTATATACCTAAAGATCACCTAGCAGGAGATTACCGATCAGATGTGACTTTAAATATGCCGCACCTTACAAAAGAAGAGCTTCTTGGATTACACAGAACGTTTGCTATGTATGTCAAATTTCCAAAAGACATGTGGCCTGAAATTAAGATAGCGGAAAAGCTTGATGAAGAAGGCAATGAGAAATTTAAGGAATTAAGCAAGATTTATAAGGAGAAATTTTTTGAGAAGCCCCTGAAGTCTTTGATGTAGTTAGGAGAATATATAATAGACGCATAATAGGGGCACAATAGGGCTAATTTTGGCTTTAATTGCATATTTCTGCTTTTCATGGTCCTTTTTCTGTATCTTATAAAATTGGTCAAATATCGAAAGATTTAAATATTCTTACTAGTATCACTAGTAAAAATGAAAAGGTCAGTATGGGCTAATAAATCCAATGGACAGCTTTGTGTTACTATTCCAAGCAACTCTGGCATAAAGGAAGGAGACATCGTAAATGTTGAAAAAGGAAAAATAAAAACTATAGTTTATACCTCTGTTACCGGGGACTTATTTCATTACGGACATCTGCGTTTACTGCAGAAAGCAAATGAACTAGGAGACTTCCATATCTGTGGTGTTGATACAGATGAGTCAATTAAATCCTTTAAAGAAGCGCCTGTAGCCAGTTTAAAGGAAAGAAAGGCAATAATTTCTGATCTTAGATGCATTGATATGGTAATGACACAAGAAGAATTAGATCCAACAGAAAATCTGAAAAAAATACATCAACAGTTTCCAAACGTAAAATTGATTCTGGTATGGGGCTCAAATTGGAAACAAGTACCGGGAGAGGATTATATCAAAAAAATAAATGGAGAAGTTATAAAACTGCCATTTTATGAAAAATTGTCTACTGAAAATATCATAAAAAAAATTATTAACACTCATAAAACGGAGGCTAGTAAAAATGAAAAAAGTTTACGTTATGATTAGCACGGACGTTGTCCATCATGGGCATATAAACATTATAGAGACTGCAAGAAAATTAGGAGAGGTAACTATTGGCCTTATGACTGACAAAGCGATTGCAAATTATACACGCCTTCCTCTGTTGAACTATGAACAAAGAAAAAAAATAATTGAGAATATTAAAGGGGTTTCTAATGTTATTCCACAGGAAACACTGGATTATGTTCCAAATTTAAAGCAGCTTAAACCCGATTATGTTGTTCATGGGACAGACTGGAAAACCAGTGCTCAAAAAGAAATAAGGGAAAGAGTTATTGAAACCCTGAAAGAATGGGGAGGAGAATTGGTAGAAAAGGAGTATACTAGGGATACATCAGCAACACGATTAATAAATCAAATGAATGAAATCGGAACAACTCCAGAAGTAAGGCTTAAAACATTAAGAAAATTATTAGAACTGAAATCAATTGTCAGGGTTTTAGAGGTTCATAACGGGATTACAGGAAGAATTGTTGAAAATGTCAACATTAATGAGGGGGATACTGTCCGTGAATTTGATGCTATGTGGGCAAGCAGCCTGACAGACGCAACGTCAAAAGGAAAACCAGATATCGAATATGCAGATTTTACTTCAAGAATGCATACTGTTGATCAGATACTTGAAGTGACAACAAAACCAATGATTGTTGATGGTGATACTGGCGGTCTTGCAGAGCATTTTGTCTACACGGTAAAGACTCTGGAGAGGCTAGGAGTGTCTGCCGTCATTATTGAAGATAAAGTAGGCCCAAAAAGGAATTCACTTTTTGGAACCGATGTAAAACAGACACAGGACACTATAGAAAATTTTTCTTATAAGATATCTCAAGGCAAGAAATCACAAATTACAGAACATTTTATGATTATAGCCAGGATTGAAAGTTTAATATTGAAACAAGGAATAGATGATGCACTTAAAAGAGCCAAAGCGTATATAGGAGCAGGCGCTGATGGCATAATGATACATAGTAAAGAAAAAGATCCAAAAGAAGTTCTTGACTTCTGCAAAGAGTACAACAAATTTGAGAATAAAGTTCCTTTGGTTGCAATACCCTCAACATACAGTACTATTACAGAAGATGAGTTAATCAAAGCCGGAGTCAATGTAGTTATTTATGCAAATCATTTGATGAGAAGCGCGTATCCGTCAATGGTAAAAACTGCAGAGTCTATCTTAAAAAATGAGAGATGCTATGAAGCATCAGAAGAACACTGCATGCCAATAAAAGAAGTTTTAACATTAATTCCTGGCGGGAAATAGATTACATTTTTGCATAACGCTAAGGAGGTTAAATACAATGAAAACCAGATTATTCAATCCAGGACCAACTAATGTTTCTGAGAAAGTTAGGGATGCAATTAAGACCCAGGATATATGCCATAGGGAAAAAGAATTCTTTGAGACTTTATTGAGAGTAAACAAGAACCTAGTTAAGGTACTTAATGGTGAAGGTACACATAGTGCAGTTTTGTTCATTTCTTCTGGAACTGGAGGCAATGAGGCTATATGTGCTGCTATTCATGGAAAGGTCCTTGTACTAAATAATGGGAAGTATTCTGACAGGCTTTGCGACATCCTTGAAAGATTTAAAATACCATTAAACAGGCTGAAATTACCTCAGTTAGAACCAATGGACCTTAACCTAGTTGAAAAAAGTCTCCAGGAAGACAAGGATATTACCCATGTCTACCTAATACATCACGAAACTACAACAGGAGCGTTAGCCCCATTAAGAAAAATAGGGGAATTGGCAAAAAAATATAATAAGCTTCTTTGTGTGGACTCTGTAAGCGGTCTTGGGGGACATGAATTTGACCTTAAAGAAGACAATATAGATTTTTGTACAGTCAGTGCAAATAAATGCCTTGAGAGTTTTCCGGGAGTTTCTTTTGTCATTGGAAAAACTGAGGAGATAAAAAAACTGGAAGGAAAGTCAAGAAGCTTTTATTTTGATATTTATGCACAATGGAAAAAAGAACAAAAGGGAGAAACACCATTTACTCCAGCAGTACAGCTAATTTTTGCTCTTGATGCAGCTTTACAGGAGTTTGTTGAAGAGGGCTATAAAAAGAGAATAGAAAGATACCAGGGATTGGCAAAAAGAATGAGGGAAGGTCTTAAAGAACTGGGATTTGAGCTTATATTGCTGCCAGAAGAGATGCAATCCAATATGCTTACTGCAATCAGAATGCCCGACAAGATGGATTATTGGGAAGTGCATGATAAACTAAAGGAAAGGGGCATAACAATCTATTCTGATAAAGATGTTTTAGAAGCAAGAAAGTTTAGGGTTGCTACTTTAGGGCATATTACTAACGAGGACGTAGACTGGTTTTTGAAGAATCTTAAAGAAGTCACAGAAGAGGTAGGCCTTTTGAAAAAGTGAAAGCAATAATACTTGTAGCAGGGATGGGAACTAGGCTCAAGCCTTTAACAGATACTGCACCAAAATGCCTTACAGAAGTTAATGGCAAATCAATTCTTTTCAATATGCTTGAACAACTAAATGGGGTTGGTGTGGAAGAAACAATCCTGGTTATAGGTTATCTTGGAAATCAGATAAAAGAAGGGATTGGAGATAAATTCGAAAATATGAAGATAACTTATCTAGAAAATGACATTTATAACCAAACAAATACTTCATATTCATTGTTGGTTGGATTAAAGGATTTAGAAATTGATGACACTTTATTGGTTCTTGAGGGAGATGTGTTTTTTGAGAAAGCACTTTTAATTAAATTTCTAAATGATGGATTTTCGACATCCACAGTTGTGCAAAAATATAATCCTAACCTTGATGGCAGTTTTGTTGAACTCAATGGCAACAAAGTAGTTGACTGGATACATAAAAAAGCAAGGCCAACTGGTTTCACAATTGAGGATAAGTTTAAGACAGTTAACATACATAAATTTGATGGTCTTTTTCTAAAGAACGTACTTAAACCAGTTCTAAATCAACATGTAGAAGAAAAGAAAGGTACAGAGCCGATTGAGTTTGTTATGCAGGATATAGTAAAAGAAAAGCAAGAAAAAATACATGCTTTTGAAACCGGAGCTCTCAAATGGTTTGAGATCGACAATATAGCAGAATTAAGAATTGCAGAAGAAATGTTTAAGGAAGTGACTATAAAATGAAAATTGGCCTAGATAAAATGAGAAGTTTTTATGGAGGATACTGGAGATACGATATTCTGGATTTCCATTATCTCATGAATCATTATTTCCCTACAAAAGAAATGTATGCTGTACTACAGAAAGAACTGCCCATGTTATGCGACAATTACCCATCATGCCAGAGAGTAATTGCAAAACTTCTATCTAAGTGGAAGAGCGAAGATTACTTCAATGAAGACAACTTGATTGTAAGCAATGGTTCATCTGAATTGATACGATTTATGAGTTTTATAATAAATAAGGCTACAATTCCAGTCCCAACATTTAATGAATATGTAAAGATGCCTACAAATAAAATAAACTTTTTCTATACTAATGAAGAAAATAAATTTAAAATTGAAATAGACAAATTAATTGAGGCAATTAAAAAATCAAAAAGTGATTTTGTGATTTTGGTCAATCCTAACAATCCGGTTGGAAATATCCTGACAAAAACAGAGATTAGAAAACTGCTGGACACCGGAGTAAAGACTATAGTGGATGAGGCTTTTATTGACTTTAGCAGGGAAAACTCTGTAGAGGATTTGGTCAAAGAATATGATAATCTCATAATTATCACAACATGCACAAAAACTATGGGTCTTTCAGGATTAAGATTAGGTTATATGCTAACAACGAACAATGAGATAAAAGAAAAAATCAGGAATATGCTGCCAATATGGAACATTAATTCTTTGGCAGAAAGGTTTATAGAACTGTTTGCGGAGTTTGAGGAAGATTACTGGAAATCAATAGAAAAGACAGTAGAAGACAAAAAATATCTATTTGAAAAACTAAAAGAAATTGATTATTTAGAACCATTTGAATCACATTCTAATTTTATTTTCTGCAAAACTACCATAAGTGCAAGAAAGATAGCAGAACATTTATTTGATAAACACAGGATAATGATCAAGGACGGGTTAAATCAAAAAAATTTGAAGAGTGATTTCTATATCCGGATTGGGGTAAAGACAAAGTCAGATCATGATAAGCTTATTTCCGGCCTGAAAGAACTTGTATCATAAAGATCATAACAATTTCCATTAATCAGGAAACATGTTTAAATTAAGAGTAGAATTGCAGTAATGAATCATAGTACACTTTTATGAAAAAATTCTTTTATATATATTTTTTAATTCCTTTTGGTTTACAACATTCATAGCAAACAGCAAAATGATGTAGCATAATCCTGAAACTATTAATACTATACCTGTTTCAATCCACACATTCAACTCCAGTAATCTTTTTAGGATGCCCATTAATAAAACGAATACTGCTCCTATAAAAATCACCTTTACCCAGATTGTTATAGGAAATTTGACGTCTATGAACTTTCTTATTTTCGTTGTACTATAAATCATCATGATAAGATAACTTGTCATTGTTGTTATAGCTGCACCAGTTATTCCTATTAATGGCACCAAGATTAGATTTCCAATAAGATTAAAGATTGCTGCCATACCGATATTTTTACTATTAACATGGGGATGCCCAATTCCTGAGAGAAAATCTGAATTAATGCTGTATATAATGTGAAAAATCATCCCAATACTCAGGATTCTCATTGCAGTAGCTGCCAAAATATAATCGCTGCCAAAAAATATATTGATAATTATATCTGCAAAAGAGAATAAAGTAAGTGCAGCCGGAACTAGGATTATAATGGAATATTTGTATAGTTCTTCCATGCCAATTTTTAAAAGATTCTTTTCACCCTTAACCCATAAATCAGAACTTAATGGAAGAAGAACTCCTGCAATGGCCCTTGCAAAATAAATCAATACTCTGGTAGTTGGAAGCGCAATACTGTATAATCCTACGGCAGCTAATCCTGAAAAATATGTCAGGACCATTATGTCTGTATATCCCAACACCATTCCACCAGCTGAAATCAACATGATATTTATGCTGTATTTATTGATCTTATATTCAGAAAGAGTTTTGAATAATTGCCGCCACTTAAGGGCCTTAGTACGAAAAAATTCTGGAAAGGTTGTTTTAAACAGAACTATACTAAAAATAACAAATAAAACAATAGGTGTTATAATATATGCCATAATTGGGCTGCCTATACCATACCCTGCTTTAAACCCAATAAATACTATGGTTACGATCAGCAGCATCCTAATGAAGTCTACGCCAGAATAATAAATTATCTTCCCAAATCCCTGAAATACATACTTCAACAATACTACAAAACTGTCTATGAAGAGTGCTATGGCCATCAATCTAAGAACTATACCTGCTTGACTATTGTTAAAGAAATGAACTGCCAGAAAATCAGAAAGAAGGTATACTGCTATAATAATAATGGAATTTGTTATTAACTGTATGGCTGCTATATAAATAATAGAGCTTTTTATAAGGTCCTCTCTGTTCTTATGTCTGAATTCAGGAATGAATTTTATAACCGCTTTGTCGAAACCCAAGCTTTTAAAGATACTCATCATACTTAAAAATGCAAAAACAGCATAAAATAATCCAAACTCCTCGACAGCTAAATTTTTTGCCAATATTAACCTTACAAGATATCCTAAAAAAGCTGCTATAATGGAGAAAACAAATACCGTACTTACACCTTTAATAGCAAATTTTGTATAGCTTGTCATTTTTATGGAGCATAATATATGATAATCTTATTTTTATCAGTTTTTCCTATTTCTTTTATTACCTGCCAATCATCTGGTGGCCTATTGATTTCCTCTGGGAATTCTCTTTTTTTATTTGCTTCTTTCAATCCTCTAATAAAACCCCTGTTTATTACAACATATACATCTTCTATATCGCCTAAATTATTGGGATATGGTTTTATGTCTATTTTATTTTTATAACCAGAAATGTAGTCCAAAGCATCTGACGATCTAGAATCAATATAAATTGGTTTGCCTAATTGTTCCAGTTGAGGATACAAATCTCTTAAGTTATTTAACAGGTTTCTGTCTTCTCTTACATATACTGAGCCTATTGATGCTAAAAGTAAAAATATCAAAGAGAGGAGAGTTACTATTTTTTTTATGAAATATTTCTTTTCTGTAAAGAAAAAAGCCAATAATAAAATTCCAGGTATAGTAATAATTGAAAGGTATCTGTCAACAGCCCTGAATGGAATATATTGGGAAAAACTTGCGGAACCAAAACTTAGGTATAATAATAAAGCCAGAAACCAAAACATCATAGCATAAGTTTCTTTTCTTCTGTATATTAAAAGATACATTATTGCAATTACAATAAAAATGTAAAAATATGAAATAAGATTGCTTGTCAGAATTATATATGGATAATAGAATAAACCCTCTGGAAAGTCCAACCTTCCCCAATAGTTATTTGCAATTACAACTTCTGCGTTATGTTGCTGAGAGGCCTGAATACCGTATAGGGGGTCTCCTGTTAATGTTAAAAAGATTAATGCTTCAATAATAAATATCGCCAGGATTCCCAGAGGTACGATGAAGTATTCCTTTTTTATTTTTCTTTTGTATAAGATGTAAATTATGAAAAATAATGCAATAAGCAGCACCCCTTCTCTTATAAAATAACCAATTCCTATAAAAATTCCAGAGAGGAAATAACCCAGGCCAAACTTAAATTTGGATTTAATTTCTGAATACAGAAAAAGATAAACTCCTAGTGCCATAAAAAATGCAGAAGGAAGGTCTGTAAACAATTTAGTGGCATAAACAACTTCTAAAGGAAAAAAAGATAGTAAAAATGCAGCAATTAAACCTGTTTTTTCGTTAAACAACAATTTTCCAAAGTAAAAAATGAGTATAATACTGCCTACAGAGGTCAGGAGAGCAAATAAAACTGATGAAAAATCGTTAATGCCAAATAATTTGTAAGAAAGGGCTGTAACGTAAATTATGCCTAATCTGGTTGCTAATGTCTGAGAGCTATCAGGATCTATCCCTTCATCTATATTAATAGCAAATTTACTGTATGCCAGATCATCAGAAGCACCCATTCCAGAGAAAAATATCAATCTTAATAATAGTCCAAAAAGTACAATAGAAAATAGTAATATCTTTGTATTACTAAAGTACCTATTCAATAAAGCTTTTGTAAATTTTTTCTGCAACATTCTTGATACCAAAATTTTTTATTATATGTTGTCTTCCTTTTTTTGCTATCTTTCTTGCCAAAGCTTTGTTTTTGATTAATATAGTTATCTTATTGGCAAGGTCATCAATATCAAATCTTTTTGCAATCAGCCCATAACTTTCATTCGGTATGACAAATTCCTTTCCACCGCATTCCATAGCAACAACGGGCTTTCCGCATGCCATAGCCTCGTTGACAGCAGGAGTTATCTCCTGGTAGTTGGCTAAAACAAATATGTCTGATATGTTATAAATTTTTGCTAATTCTTTATGGCTTTTCTTGCCCAGGAATTTTACTTTATGGCTTATGTTTAATCTTTTTGCTAATCTTGTTAAATGGTTTTTATAGTAGCCCCCTCCTACAATCCATAACTCTGCATTGTGTCCTTGCTCTATTATTCTTTTCAATGCTTTTATTATAAGATGATGTCCTTTTATCTCATACAAACCCCCTACTGATAAAAGGATTGTTTTGGCTTTGTTTTTTTTAACATTCATTGGTTTGAATGTTTGTGTGTCTGTGGCATGACCCATTACCATAATTTTTTTTGAATTTTTTTTCAGTAATCCTAATTTTATGCATCTTTCTACAGCCTGAGGATTTGTAAATAAGAGGCGGCTTGCATAATTATATGATTTTTTTACAATAGGTATAACCAGGTGTTTTGTTAATCTGAAGAGATAAAACCCTTCTACTGTCTGGGATGTCCTGTAAATAAGCTTTGCCCTGTATTTTTTTGCAGCTTTATAGGACTGGTAGGCAAATAAGTAAAATTCAGGATTGCTTGATTCAATAATGTCATAGCCCTTCAGTTTCTCAATCAAATCTTTGTAAAAAAATCTCGGAATTCCAAGAAAAAACAGGAGCTTTTCGAATATTGTCTTATAATCCATACCATCGATTTTCTGCACTTTGAAGTCCTTGTATTGGACATTGTTTCTTTTATCTGTGAATATTGTTACTTCTACATTCTTGTTTTTTATCAGATACCTGTAGACTTTCAGTAGGTTGTTTAAGGATGAATGTATGTCAAAGTGTGTGGGTATTACTAGGGCTATCCTAAGCATTTTCATATGCCTTAGTATTAGGAAACTATTTAAATATATTTGGGATTCCTGAGGTATATGAAAGTTGTAAGTGTAGTAGGAACAAGGCCTAATTTTATGAAGATAGCTCCTTTAATCAAAGAGTTTGACAAGCACAATATAGACAATGTCCTTGTTCATACAGGGCAACATTATGATGCACATATGAGTCACTTTTTTTTTGAAGATTTGGGATTACCAAAGCCGGATGAGGATAAGCATTTAGTTGTACAATCAAATCTGAGTGGAGATAAGCAAAAAAAATGGCTTAAAGATACAATTACGCATGTATTGAAAAGACAAAAACCGAAACCAGATCTAGTTATTGTTGTTGGGGATGTAAATTCTACTGTTGCTGGTGCAGAAGCAGCGCATGAACTTGGAATTAAGGTAGCGCATGTAGAAGCAGGATTGAGAAGTTTTGATAAAACTATGCCTGAGGAAATAAACAGGATACGTACTGACAAAATAAGTGATTTCTTGTTTACCACAGAGAAAAGCGGAAATAAAAATTTATTGGATGAAGGTATTAACAAAGACAAGATATTTTTTGTTGGAAATGTCATGATTGATACTTTATTAAGATTTAAAGAAAAAGCAAAAAAATCAAAAATATTAAAAGAATTGGATTCGGCTGAAAATGATTATGTTGTTTTGACATTGCACAGGCCAAGTAATGTTGACAGTAAAGAAGGTTTTGAGAACATTCTTTCTATATTGGAAAAAATACAGGAGAAAATTAAAATTATCTTTCCAGTTCATCCCAGAACCAGGAAAAATATTGGATTATTTAAACTGGATGAAAAAATAAAAGATATGAAGAATTTAATTATAACTGAACCTTTAGGATATATTGATTTTATGCAGTTGATGGCTGATAGCAAGCTTGTTTTGACTGATTCTGGAGGAATACAGGAAGAAACAACAGTTTTAGGTGTACCGTGCATTACTTTGAGGAAGAATACTGAAAGGCCGGTTACTGTTGAACAAGGCACTAATCTGCTTGTAAGCACTGACGCAAATAAAGTAATTGAAGAGTCATTAAAATCGATAGATAATAAAACAAAAAGTGATGGAAAAATACCAGAGCTATGGGATGGAAAAGCAGGGCAGAGGATTATAAAGGTTTTAATTGAGCATTTTGGAAAATAAAATATATTCGTTGGCTGCGTTGAAAACTCTCACTTCGTTCGGGTTAGCATCGGTTCGCACTTTATTCTGTTAGCTAAGGTTGACATTCCCCGTAAGGGACGTCCCCCTTGTCAACGGAATGTTGAATTAGAAGGTGCTCACAAATTGATGCTAACCTCCATTTTCAACGCAGCCAATACTTAGTTAAATTTATAAATAAAATACTAATTCATTCTTACATGAAAGTTTTTATCACTGGTGGTTCTGGATTTATTGGATCATATATAGTTGGACATCTGCTGGAGCAAGGGCACAAAGTCAAAGTCCTTGATTTACGAAAACCAAGTATTGAGCATAAGAATCTGGAATTTGTAAATAAATCAGTCATGGATGAGCTGGCAGAGGATATTCATGGCTGTGATATTGTGTATCATTTTGCTGCTATGTTGGGAGTGGATAATTCTGATAGCAGGCCGTTAGAGACTATGAGAATCAATTTAGAGGGTTCTGTTAATGTCTTTAAGTCAGCTGTTGAAGCAAACGTTAAACGAATGATATATGCATCTTCCTCAGAAGTTTATGGTGAGCCAAGAGAGCTTCCTATAAGAGAAGACAGCGTAAAAGGTCCAATTTCAACATATGGTGTATCTAAACTTGCAGCAGAGATTTATGCTAAAGCTTACAATCATGAATTTGGGACCGATATTAGAATAGTGAGATTTTTCAATGTTTACGGGCATGGACAATCAAACAATTTTGCAATGCCCATCTTTATCAATAATGCACTGGAGAACAAACCTATAAAGGTTTTTGGAGATGGTTCTCAGACAAGGTGTTTTACTTATGTAGAGGACATTGCTGACGGTGTTCTTAAGGTTCTTGAAAAAGGCAAGTCAGGAGAGGCATATAATATTGGGAATAACAGGCCAATAACAATACTTGAGCTTGCCAAAATAATCAAGGAACTTACCGGAAGCAAATCAGAGATAATAAAATCAGACTTTGGAAAGAAAACAAGATTAAAGCAAAGGGAAATTGAGTATAGAATTCCCGATATATCTAAGATGAAGACACTTGGATGGGAACCAAAAACAATAGTTAGAGACGGGATAAAAAAGATATTAGAATTTAAGAAAGATAGCAAGAGTAATTAGGATCTTCCAATGCCATGGTATAAAATTCCCAGAGCCTTAATCTTCTCTTTATCAAGGCAATTTCTTCCGTCTATTACTATCTGTATGTTGTTTTCTTTTAATTTGCTTAAATCCATGTTTTTGAACTCGTTGTGATTTGTAGCTAAAATGATATAATCACTTTTCTGCAACAATTCATCCAAATTTTTAACATTGGTGCCTTTCTTTACGTATGGATCAAAAACAGAAACCTCGGTATTTTTTGCCTTGAGTAGTTCTATAATCTTGACTGCAGGACTTTCCCTTACATCATCAACATCTGCTTTGTAGGCTAGGCCAAGAACACCTACTTTTGCGTTTTTTATTGATTGATTTAATTTTTGCAGTTCTTCTTCCAATAGCCCGACTGTGTAATTTGGCATATTATTGTTGATTTCTCTTGCTAGGCTTAGGAATTTATGGCTAAAGCCACTTTGCTTTGCCTTTTCAATCAGATAATAAGGGTCAATAGGGATACAATGTCCTCCAACACCTGCACCGGGATAATGAGCTTTAAATGCAAATGGCTTTGTTTTAGCACCCTCAATGACTTCTATAATATCAATCCCTACTTTATCAAAACTCATTGCCATCTCATTTATGAATGCTATGTTAATATCCCTAAAGGTGTTTTCCATTATCTTTGTGGCTTCTGCTGCTTTTACACTTCCCAATTCATTTATATTTGTTGAGCCAAGTAGGGATTCATAAAAATCATAGGCTTTTTTTGAAGAGTCTGGATCAACACCTCCAACAACTCTGGGGATGTTTTTTATTGTAAAATCTTTGTTTCCAGGGTCAATTCTTTCAGGGCAATGTGCCAGATAGAATTTACTTATCTTTGATTTTTCCAGTATCGGCAAGATAACTTCTTCTGTTGTTCCTGGAAAAACTGTTGATTCTATAATTACCAAGGTATTTTCTTTCATTGCCTTTGAGACAGAAACAGCTGCTGATTTTAATGCTGTCAAGTCCGGAATATGGTTTTTGTCAACTGGTGTAGGTACACATATAATAACAACATCAGATTGGCTTACAGCTTTCTCAATATCTGTAGTGAATTCTAATTTGTTTTTTACACTCTTAAAGCTGTTTTCCAGGTTTTTGTCTTTTATTGGGCATTCTCCTTTTTTAAGTTGTGAGATTTTACTCTCATCAATATCTGCCCCAATTACTTTATATTTGGAAGCACATAGACAGGCAACAGGTAATCCTACATACCCTAATCCTATGATTGTAACTGATTTTTGCATTTTTAGTTTGTTATATATTTTAAGCGTTAATCCTTAAAAACTTAAAGTAACAATATTTTAGTTAAAAGTGTTTCGTTTTCTATGATGTGTTTTCATTTATTATTTAAACGTAATTCTGAATGTGAATTTTTACTAAAATCTAATATATTGTGATT